>NZ_JBHXMU010000033.1:0-27604 GCF_042720685.1 Kitasatospora sp. NPDC058492 | reverse complement strand
GCGTACAGCTGCGACAACACGCCCCGCGGCCGCTTCCGCACACCCTCGACAGGCCGTGTCCCGCGCCCCCGGCGGACCGCGAACGGCCCGTTCCGCCCACCGGGTTCCGCCGACGGGCCTGTTGAGACAAGTGTCACCAGCCCCGTCCGGTCCCTTGGGAACCGGACCGGGGCGAGCTACGGTCGTAGAGGTGGGACGCGCACACGCGCTTCCACCGGACACGTGAACGAGCAGGCGGGTTGCCCACCCACCGTGTGCTCCCGATAGCATCCACCGGGACAGCAAGCCGTCCCTCTATTACCCGATCCCGCGGTGGCCCCCGTCCAGCGGCCATGATCCCCCGCGACAAAGGTCTTCGATGCCCATCAGCCCGTCCCCTCACACCTCCGTCACGGACCGCGATGCCCTCGCAGCCACGACGGCCGGTCGGCGACCCCGCGTGACCATCGCGCGCGGAGCCACCCCCTGGTTCGTCCCCACCCTCGCCACGGCCGCCGTGACCACCGCCCTCACCCGGCGCAGCGGCAAGTGGGCCCTGGCAGCGGTACCCGCCTGTGCGCTCAGCGCGGGCATGCTGTGGTTCTTCCGCGACCCCGAGCGTGAGATCGGCGCGGGCAGAGTGATCTCCCCCGCCGACGGCGTGGTGCAGAGCATCGACGCCTGGCCGGACGGCCGCACCCGGGTCGCGATCTTCATGAGCCCGCTCAACGTCCACGTCAACCGCGCGCCCCTGCCCGGCACGGTGACGTCGGTCGAGCACGTCGCGGGCGGCTTCGTCCCCGCGTTCAACAAGGACAGCGACCAGAACGAGCGGGTCGTCTGGCACTTCGACACCGAGCTCGGCGACATCGAGATGGTGCAGATCGCGGGGGCCGTGGCCCGTCGCATCGTGCCGTACGTCGCCGCCGGTACCAAGGTCGAGCAGGGCGACCGGATCGGTCTGATCCGGTTCGGCTCCCGGGTCGACACCTACCTGCCGGCCGGCGTCGAGGTCGGCGTCGAGGTCGGCCAGAAGACCACAGCCGGGGTGACGCGCCTTGACCGTGACTGATCCTGAGACAATCGTCGGCCTGGACGACGAGGAGACGGCCCTGCGCCGTCGCCGCTGGGCGCGCGACCGCGAGCTGCGCGCCCCGCGCTCTCCCCAGCACCTGTCCACCGCCGACTTCCTGACCCTGGGGAACGCCGTCTGCGGCTTCCTGGCGATCTACTCGATCACCACCGGGGTCCTCGTCCCGCACATCACCAACCCGGACGCCGCACCCGACCGGCACAGCGCCGCCACCGCGGTCACGCTGCTGCTCATCGGCTCCATGTGCGACCTCTTCGACGGGCTGGTGGCGCGCAAGCTCCGCTCCTCCGCCCTCGGAGCGGAACTGGACAACCTGGCCGACCTGATCAGCTTCGGCATCGCGCCGGCCTACTTCGTCGCCGTCTGGGGCATGGTCTCGCAGGGCTCCAACAGCAAGCTCTCGGCGCTCATCGCGATCACCGTCCTGCTCGCGGTCGTCCTGCGGCTCGCCCGCTTCTCCGCCGTCAAGATGCGACCCGGGGTGTTCCAGGGCATGCCCTGCCCGATGGGCGCGATGACGGTGATCGCCATCGTGCTGCTCGACCCGCCGTTCCTGCCCGGTCTGCTCGCCATCTTCGGCGCCGCGTACCTCATGGTCAGCCGGATCGAGTACCCCAAGCCCCAGGGGCTGCTGGCCACCGCCACGCTGTGCTGGATCGTCGTCTCCATCGGCTGCCTCGCGGCCTGGGCGACCGGCCTGCCCGGCGGCGACGCCCTGATGCACGTCGGCGCCTTCGCCCAGATCACGCTCGCCGCGATGGCCCCGCTGCTGGTCATCCGGCGCAAGGTCGGACAGAAGGTCGGCGACGTCCGCGCCAGGCGGGCGGAGTCCCGCCTCGGCTAGTCGTTCCCGTACGCGAGAGGGGCCCGGATCCAGTCGATCCGGGCCCCTCTTCGTTGTGCTCGCTCTTCGGCGGGCGCTGCTACGCGTCGGCGGGCGCTGCTAGGCGCCGCCGGTGTGCACGCTGAACGCCGAGCGGCGGGCCGCCCGCGCCACACCCGGATCCGGGTGCACGCCCGAGACCGCCGACAGCACCGAGGCCGCCCGCGGGTGCCCCGACTGCCGGGCCCGGGCGAACAGCCGCACCGGATCGCCCGCCGCGGCGCCCTCGACGTGGCCCACCAGCAGCTCCGTCTCGCCGTGGTCCAGCACCGCCGCCGCCGTGTCCACCCACAGCCAGGCCGCGTCCTCCGCCCCCAGCACGTCCGCCGGCGAAACCCCCTCGTCCGAGCGCTCCGCCAGCCACAGCAGCGCGTACGGGCGCAGCACCGGCTCGTCCACCGACCCCCGCACCGCCTGCTCCGCCGGGCCGCCGGCCACCCGCAGCGCCTCGAAGGCCAGCCCGCGCACCAGCGCGTCGTCCCCCTGCGCCGCGTCCAGCAGCTCCGCCACCGCCCGATCGGCCGGACGGGCCGCCACCCAGGCGCGGAACTCGGCCCGCGCCGGGCCCGGCGAGTAGTCCGCGCAGGCGTTCAGCAGCTCGAAGGCGCTCTGCTCGATGTGCCCGGCCGCGGTCTGCGCGACCGTGCAGATCTCCTCCAGCTTCGCCCGCACCGCCCAGTGGCCCAGCGGCGACAGCTCGGCGGCCTCGTCCCTGCGGACCACGGCCCCGACGGCCGCCAGGCCGTCCAGCATCCAGTCCAGGACCGCGGCCACGTCCGCCGGCGACGGCGGGGTGTCGATCTGCGGCTCCCGGCACGTGCCGCGGACCGCCGACACCGCCGAGGCGGCGTGCGGCACGGGCGACAGGCCCGAACCGTCCGTGCCACCCACCCGGCGCTCGTCCAGACCCCGGCGCAGCAGCTCCAGCAGTTCGCCGTCCGACACCGGACCGGCCACCAGGTGCAGGAACGACAGCAACTGAGGCGCCTGGTCCACCGCCTGGCCGGCCAGCACCGCGAACACGCCCCGCAGGGCGGCCGGCGGCACCGGGGCCAGCAGCGTCCAGGCGTCGAACAGCGCCGACCAGCCGCGGACCACCGCCTCGTCGTCGTGCTCCCAGGCGTGCAGGCGCCAGCCCGGGACCGCACCGCCGTCCCTGGCCTCCACCAGGCCGACCAGCAGTGCCTGCCCCCACGCCTTGGCGGCGGCGCCGACCGTCATGGCCAGCGCCCGACCCGCCGCACGGGCGTCGTCGGGCAGCAGCTCGCCCCGCTTGTCGACCTCTTCCAGGTCCCCCGCCCAGCGGGCGATCCGGACGGCGTCCACCAGCATCCGGCGGGCCAGCGGCGCCAGCTCGGCCGGCGCGGGGAAGCCCTCCGGTACGGGAACCCTCCCCCGACCGGGCGCCGCAGCGGGCCCTCGTCGGCGGGGTACCCCGGCCCCGCCCGGCTTGCCGGCGGCGGGCCGGTGGGCCGTACCGGGGAGACGGGTCACCGTCGCACCAGTACCGATCGTCGGAGGGAGCGGGGCATCACGGTCGCGCGGATTCCGAGACGTCACGTCGAGCAGTCTTCCCCTTGTACCGGCCTTCTGTCACATCCGGTTGGCTGTACGGACGGGCGGCCGTCGACGGCGCCTCCCCAAGATCGGGCAACAATCGGGCAACAGAGGCAAACCGCCTGGCCGGAAACAGGTGGCGGGGGCATGCCATCCCGGCTCAACCCTTGCGGCGGCGGTCGCGCTACCCGCCCGACCGGTCACACTCCGTGGCTGACGGGTGAGGTCCGGGTTTCGTACAGAGGCCCTGTCGGTGTGACTTCTCGTGCGGGGGGGCCGGGTTCAGAGAAGGGGGGTGAGCCAGCGGCGGAGGAGTTCGGTGTAGTGGGTGGGGGCGGAGTTCCAGAGGGTGGTGTGGTCGGCGCCCGGGAAAGGCCGGAGGCTGACCACGCCGGGGCGGGCGGCGGCGAGGCGCTCGGCGGCGCGGAACGGGGCGACCTGATCGTCGGGGCTGTGCAGGAGGAGGGTGGGGACACGCAGGTCGGCGCCCTCGGCGATGCGGCTGAAGTCGGCGAGGTCGACGCCGGTGCGGCCCTCGGCGGCGAGGGCGCCGAGCTCGGCGGCGGCGCCGGTGTAGCCGGCCCGGGCGGCGCCGCGGCGGGCGGTGGCGGGCAGGTCGAGGACCGGCGAGTCCAGGACGAGGCCGCTGATGGCATGGGCCCAGGCGGAGCGGGAGGCCGTCTGGAGGGCCATGGTGGCGCCGAGGGACCAGCCGTACAGGATGACCCGGCCGGCGCCGCTGTCGAGGGCGAGCCGGACCGCCGACTCGACGTCGCGCCACTCGGTCTCGCCGAAGTGGCCGAGCCCGTCCGGCGAGGCGGGGGCACCCTGGTCGCCCCGGTAGGTGACGGCGAGGGCGGGCAGGGCGAGGCGGTCGAGCACGGGGAGGACCGGGAGGGTCTGCTGCCGGTCGGCGCCGGGACCGTGGACGAGGATCACCCAGGTGCCGCGTTTGCCGTCGAGGCGCCAGGCGGGGAGGGCGCCGAGTTCGCCGTCGGCGGCGGTGTCGGTGAAGGGGAGGCCGAGCGCCTCCGTGGGGTCGCCGAGGTGGACGCGGGGGGTGAAGCGGACCTCGGTGCCGGGGGTGAGGGTGCCCCGGTCGGCGCGGACGAGGCGGCGGGTGACACCGTTCTCGTCGCTGTGCAGGACGTCCTCGACGACGGCGTGGCCGTGGTCGTCCCATTCCACGGCCCAGCGGCCGGGGCGCAGGCTCTCGGGGCGGCGGTTGAAGGTGATCCGGCCCGCGGCGAGGCTCCGCACCAGGATGGGGCCCGACTCCCGGACGGCGCTCGCCGGGTGGACCAGCCGTTCGGAGGCCCGACGGCCGATCACCAGGACGGCGGCCCCGGCGCCGACGACGGCGGCCGCCACGACGGCCGCGGTTCCCCAACGCATATCGCTCCCCGCTCTGCTGGTCTTGGCTGCTCTTGGACCGGACGGTGTCCGGGCGGTGTCCGGGCGGTGCTCGGACGGTGTTCGGGCACCAGTTCACCGGGGGGCCGCGCGGGCGGCCACCGGGCTGGGCCGTCCGGGTCACGGCGGGGCGTCGGGCGGGGCGGGCGTCAGGCGGGCCTCGGGCGGGCGAGAACGGCACCGGCGACAGGGCTCCGAGGTGTGACCAACCCCTCCGTGACCTCGGTTGACTCCCGGTTCGGCCGCGTGATGGGATCCTGGGGCCAAACGGAGGCATGCAGAGGAAGCCGGTGCGAGTCCGGCGCGGTCCCGCCACTGTCACCGGGGAGCACGCTCGGAACATTGCCACGGCGGACCGTCAGAAGCCGCTGGAAGGCCCGGGGGTGCGTCCGACCCGGAAGCCAGGAGACTCTCGCCCCCGGTACGTCGATCCAGGGCGCGGACCCTGAGTGAGGACACGCACGCGATGCAGGCTGCCCCGACCCGCCGGACCCCACGCGGCCTTCCGCCGAACCCGCCGTGCGCCCGCTGACCCGCGCCGCCGCGTTCGCGCTCGGCGCCGCCGCGGGCTTCGCCGCGGACGCCCGCTTCGCCGACCCCCGGCGCGGCCACCCGGTGGCCGTCTTCGGCGGCGCGGCGACCCGGCTGGAGCGGCGGGTGTGGCAGGACGACCGGGTGGCCGGCGCCGGGTACACGGCGATGTGCGTGGGCGCGGTCGCGGCCGGCGCGGTGGCCCTGGACCGTACGGTGGGCCGGCGTCCGCTGGGCCGGGCCGCGCTGGCGGCCGCCGCGACCTGGACGGTGCTGGGCGGCACCTCGCTGACCCGGGAGGCGCGCACCATCGGCCGGTCGCTGGCCACGGGCGACCTGACGGCCGCGCGGGAACGGCTGCCGCACCTGTGCGGGCGGGATCCGAGCGCGCTGGACGGGCCGCAGATCGCCCGCGCGGTGGTCGAGTCGGTGGCCGAGAACACGGCGGACGCCGTGGTGAACGCGCTGGTCTGGGGCACGCTGGCGGGCACGCCGGGGCTGCTGGCGTTCCGCGCGGTGAACACGCTGGACGCGATGGTCGGCCACCGCTCGCCGCGGTACGCCCGGTTCGGCTGGGCCTCGGCCCGGCTCGACGACGTGGCGGGCTGGCCGGGCGCCCGGCTGACGGCGCTGCTCACGGTGGCCGCCGCGCCGCAGCCGAAAACGGCCTGGCGGGTCTGGCGGCGGGACGGCTCGGCGCACCCGAGCCCGAACGCGGGCCAGGCGGAGGCGGCCTTCGCGGGCGCGGTGGGCGTCCGGCTGGGCGGGACCCTCCAGTACGGGGAGCGGGTGGAGCACCGGCCGGTGCTGGGCGCGGAGTTGCGCCCGGTGACGGTGGACGACATCGAGCGGGCCTGCGTGCTCTCCCGGCGGGTGGGCGCGCTGGCCCTGGGTACGACGGTCGCGGGGCACGTCGCGCTGCGCTTGCTGATGACACGGTGGAGGGGAAGGGCATGAGCAACGCACTGCTGGTCGCCGGGACGACCTCGGACGCGGGCAAGAGCGTGGTGACCGCGGGCATCTGCCGCTGGCTGGCCCGGCAGGGGGTGCGGGTCGCGCCGTTCAAGGCGCAGAACATGTCGCTGAACTCCTTCGTCACCACCGACGGCGCCGAGATCGGCCGGGCGCAGGCGATGCAGGCGCAGGCGGCCTGGGTGGAGCCGGAGGCGGCGATGAACCCGGTGCTGCTGAAGCCGGGCGCGGACGGCCGCAGCCAGGTGGTGCTGCTGGGCCGGCCGGTCGCCGAGGTGGGCGCGCTGGACTACCGCGAGCGCAAGCCCGTCCTGCTGGAACGGTCGCTGGAGTGCCTGGCGGATCTGCGCCGCCGCTACGAGGTGGTGGTCTGCGAGGGCGCCGGCTCGCCCGCCGAGATCAACCTGCGGGACCGGGACATCGCCAACATGGGCCTGGCGACGGCCGCCGGGCTGCCGGTGGTGGTGGTCGGGGACATCGACCGCGGCGGCGTCTTCGCGGCGATGTACGGGACGCTGGCGCTGCTGTCGGCGCAGGACCAGCGGCACGTGGCGGGCTGGTTCGTCAACAAGTTCCGCGGCGACGCGCGGCTGCTGGCGCCCGGCCTGGAGATGCTGCACGGGCTGACCGGCCGTCCGGTGCTGGGCACCCTGCCGATGCTGCCGGGCCTGTGGCTGGACGCCGAGGACTCGCTGGACCTGTCCACGGTGGTGGACCGGGTCGACGGCCGCGGCCCGCTCGGGGCGGACGTGCTGCGGGTGGCCGTGGTGCGCTTCCCCCGGCTGTCGAACTTCACCGACCTGGACGCCCTGGCGCAGGAGCCCGGCGTGCTGGTGCGCTGGGTGACCCGGCCGGAGGAACTGGCCGACGCCGACCTGGTGGTGCTGCCCGGCACCCGGGCCACCGTGGCCGACCTGGCCTGGCTGCGCGAACGCGGCCTGGAGCCGGCGCTGAAGGCGCGGGCGGCGGCCGGGCTGCCGGTCCTCGGGGTGTGCGGCGGCTACCAGATGCTGGCGCGCGGGATCGAGGACGAGGTGGAGTCCGGGGCCGGCTCGGTCGAGGGCCTGGGCCTGCTGCCGACGCACGTGCGGTTCGGCGCCGAGAAGGTGCTGGCGCGCCCGGTCGGCACGGCGTACGGGCAGCGGGTCGAGGGCTACGAGATCCACCACGGGGTGGTGGCCGTGGAGGGGGGCGAGCCGTTCTTCTCCGATGACGACGGGCACGGCCTGGACGGCTGCCGGGTCGGCCCGGTGTGGGGCACGACCTGGCACGGCGCGCTGGAGAACGACGGCTTCCGTCGTGAACTCCTGCGCGAGGTCGCCGCGTTGGCGGGCCGGGCGTTCGTGCCGGCGCCGGACACCTCGTTCGCCGAGGCGCGCGAGGCCCGGCTGGACCGGCTGGGCGACCTGATCGAGGAGCACGCGGACACCGACGCGCTGTGGAAGCTGATCGAGGGCGGGGTGCCGGCGGCCGGATCGCTGCCGTTCCTGGCGCCCGGGGCACCTGGGGAGTATGCATGAGTGACGTCCGCTATCCGTTCACCGCGATCGTCGGCATGCCCGACCTGCGGCTCGGCCTGCTGCTCAACGCGGTCTCGCCGGCCGTGGGCGGCGTGCTGGTGCGCGGCGAGAAGGGCACCGCGAAGTCGACCATGGTGCGCGCGCTGGCCGGCCTGCTGCCGACCCTCGCGGCCGTCGACGGCTGCCGGTTCGCCTGCGACCCGTCCGCGCCGGACCCGCAGTGCCCGGACGGGCCGCACGACCGCCCCTCGGCGTCCGAACGCCCCGCCCAGCTGGTCGAGTTGCCGGTCGGCGTGGCCGAGGACCGGATCGTCGGCTCGCTCGACCTGGAACGGGCGCTCGCCGAGGGCGTCAAGGCGTACGAGCCGGGGCTGCTCGCCAAGGCGCACCGCGGCGTGCTCTACATCGACGAGGTGAACCTGCTCCAGGACCACGTCGTGGACCTGCTGCTGGACGCCGCCGCGATGGGCCGCTCGTACGTCGAGCGCGAGGGCGTGTCGGTGCGGCACGCCGCCCGCTTCCTGCTGGTCGGCACGATGAACCCCGAGGAGGGCGAGCTGCGGCCGCAGCTGCTCGACCGGTTCGGCCTGACCGTCGAGATCGCCGCCACCCGGGACCCGGCCGAGCGCGCCGAGGTGGTCCGCCGCCGGCTCGGCTACGACGCCGACCCGGCCGGCTTCGCCGCACGGTTCGCCGCGGACGAGCAGGCGCTCGCCGAACGCATCACCGCCGCCAGGGAGTTGCTGCCCAAGGTGGAGCTGACCGATGTGGCGCTGCGTCAGATCACCGCCGTGTGCGCCGCGTTCGAGGTGGACGGGCTGCGCGCCGACATCGTGATGGCCCGCACCGCCGTCGCGCTCGCCGCCTGGGACGGGCGGACCGAGGTGCTGGAGGAGGACGTCCGCAAGGCCGCCCAGCTGGCGCTGCCGCACCGGCGCCGCCGCAACCCCTTCGACGCGCCGGGGCTGGACGAGGAGCAGCTCGACCGGACGCTGGAGGAGCACGCGCAGCCGGAGGAGCCCGCGCAGCCATCGGAGCCTTCGGAGCCCGAGGGGTCCGGGGAGCTCGGGGGCTCAGGAGAGGCCGAGGGCGACGGGGACGGCGAGGGCGACGGCCCCGAGGACGACGGTCCGGGCCCGGACGGCGGCCCCGGCGGCGGCCCGGACGGCGGCGGGGCCCCCGAGCCCGCCTCCGGCCCGCAGGCATCGACCGCCGAGCCGGACGAGCCGCTCCAGCAGCCCGTACCGGCCCAACACCCCGCCCCCGCCCGGGAGTCGGCGCCGGTCGCGGCCGGCGACCCGTACCGGACCAAGCTGTTCACCGTGCAGGGCACCGGCCACGGCGCCCAGGGCCGCCGCTCCCCCGCCGAGACCACCGGCGGGCACACCGTGCGCGCCCGGCGCCCCCAGGGCACGCTCAGCCGCCTGCACCTGACCGCCACCTTGCAGGCCGCCGCGCCGCACCAGGCGGCACGCGGGCGGGCCGGCCGGGCGCTGGTGCTGCGCAAGGACGACTTCCGCGAACAGGTCCGCCAGGGGCGGGAGTCCAACCTGGTACTGTTCGTCGTCGACGCCTCCGGCTCGATGGCCGCCCGGCAGCGGATGACCGCCGTCAAGGGCGCCGTGCTGTCCCTGCTGATGGACGCCTACCAGCGGCGCGACAAGATCGGCATGATCACCTTCCGGGGCGCGGACGCCGAACTGGCGCTGCCGCCGACCTCGTCCGTGGAGGTCGGCGCGGCCCGGCTGGAGTCGCTGCCCACCGGCGGCCGCACCCCGCTGGCCGCCGGCCTGCTGCGCGCGCACGAGGTGCTGCGGGTGGAGCGGCTGCGCGACCCGAGCCGCCGCCCGCTGCTGGTCGTGGTGACCGACGGCCGGGCCACCGGCGGGCGGGACGCGCTCGCCCGGTCGCAGCGCGCGGCCGGACTGTTCGCCGCGCAGGGCACCGCCAGCGTGGTGCTGGACTGCGAGTCCGGCCCCGTCCGGCTCGGCCTCGCCCGCACCCTGGCCGGACTGCTCGGCGGCACCGCCGTCAGTCTGGACGAGCTGCGCCCCGAGGGCGTCGCCTCGCTCGTCCGCGAGAACCGCCACGACGGCCGGCGTGACAGCCGGCAGGAGAACCGTCGTGAGAACCGTGCCACCACCATGCGAAAGGCGGCCTGAGCCGACATGCCCAAGGGTGTCCCCGAGAGCGTCCCCGAAGACGGCCTGACGACCCGTCAGCGCCGCACGCAGCCGATCACCGCCGTGCACACCGGCCCCGGCAAGGGCAAGTCCACGGCCGCGTTCGGCATGGCGCTGCGGGCCTGGAACCAGGGCTGGCCCGTCGGGGTGTTCCAGTTCGTGAAGTCCGCCAAGTGGAAGGTCGGCGAGGAGAACGCGCTGCGCGTGCTCGGCGCCTCCGGCGAGGGCGGCACGGTCGACTGGCACAAGATGGGCTCCGGCTGGTCGTGGATCCAGCGCTCCAGCGAGATGGAGATGGACAGCGAGGCGGCCGCCAAGGAGGGCTGGGAGCAGGTCAAGCGCGACCTGGCGGCCGAGACCTACCGCTTCTACGTGCTGGACGAGTTCACCTACCCCATGCACTGGGGCTGGGTCGACCCGCAGGAGGTCGTGTCGGTGCTCAAGGACCGCCCGGGCAGCCAGCACGTCGTCATCACCGGCCGGTACGCGCCCGAACCGCTGACCGAATTCGCCGACCTGGTCACCGAGATGACCAAGGTCAAGCACCCCATGGACGCCGGCCGCAAGGGCCAGCGCGGTATCGAGTGGTAGACCGTTGAGCACTGCCGGCAGGCCGTTGGCCGCCATCCCCCGCCTCGTCGTCGCCGCGCCCTCCTCGGGCGCCGGCAAGACCACCGTCGCCACCGGCCTGATCGCGGCGCTCGCCGCGCGCGGACTGGCGGTGTCCCCGCACAAGGTCGGCCCCGACTACATCGACCCGGGCTACCACGCGCTCGCCGCCGGGCGCCCGGGCCGCAACCTGGACGCCTTCATGTGCGGCCCGGAGCGGATCGCCCCGCTCTTCCTGCACGGCGCGGCGGGAGCGGACGTCGCGGTGGTCGAGGGGGTCATGGGCCTGTTCGACGGGGCCTCCGGGCGGGGGGAGCTGGCCTCCACCGCGCACGTCGCCAAGCTGCTGCGGGCGCCCGTGGTACTGGTGGTGGACGGCTCCTCGCAGTCCCGGTCGGTGGCCGCGCTGGTGCACGGCTTCGCCTCCTGGGACCCGGAGGTGCGCCTCGCCGGGGTGATCCTCAACCGGGTCGCCTCCGACCGGCACGAGCAACTCCTGCGCGAGGCCCTGGAAGAGGGCTCGGGCGTGCCCGTGCTGGGCGCGCTGCGCCGCTCCACGACCGTCGCCACGCCGTCGCGCCACCTCGGGCTGATCCCGGCCGTGGAGCGCTCGGCGGAGGCCCTGCGTGCCGTCGCCGACATGGGTGAACTCGTCGCCGCCTCGGTCGACTTGGACGCCCTACTCGAACTCGCCCGGACGGCACCGGAGTTGACCGCCGAACCGTGGAGCCCGTCGGCCGAGGTCGATCCGGTGGCCGGCACGCCGCGGATCGCGGTCGCGGGCGGCGCCGCGTTCTCCTTCTCGTACGCCGAGAACGCCGAACTCCTCACCGCCGCAGGCGCCGAGGTCGTCCCCTTCGACCCGCTGCACGCCTCGGCACTGCCCGACGGCACGGCCGGCCTGGTGATCGGCGGCGGCTTCCCCGAGCTGTACGTCCGGGAGCTGAGCGGCAACACGGCGCTGCGCGGGGCCATCGCGGCGTTCGCCGCCGGCGGCGGCCCGATCGCCGCCGAATGCGCCGGACTGCTCTACCTGGGGCGCGAGTTGGACGGCCTGCCGATGTGCGGCGTACTGGACACCGGCGCCCGGATGACCGAACGGCTCACCCTCGGCTACCGGGAGGCCGTCGCCCTGCACGACTCCCCGCTCGCCCGGACCGGCACCCGGGTACGCGGCCACGAGTTCCACCGGACGGTCTGCGAACCGGGCGCGGGCGAACACCCCGCCTGGGGCTGGCGCCTGCCCACCGGCCCCCGCACCGAGGGCTTCGCGGGCAGCCACGTCCACGCCTCCTACCTGCACCTGCACTGGGCCGGAGCCCCGTCCCTGGCCACCTCCTTCGCCTCGGCCGCAGCCGCCCACCAGACAACCCCCGGCAAGCCCGCGTCACCGTGACCCCCCTGCCCTGCCCGTCTCAGGACGGGCCGTTGCCGAAGGTGCCGGTCAGGGGGTCGGGGCGGTCGGGGCGGTGGCAGGTGGCGCAGCGGAGGCGGGTGTAGATCGCCACCGGGCCCATGAAGACGTCCTCGCGGCCGTCCGCCGGGGAGGCGGAGGCGGCCGGCCCGCCACAGTCCAGGCAGGCGCGGCGGGGGCGGGCGGCGATGGAGCAGGCGCGGCAGAGCAGGTGGGTCGGGTGCTCGGCGTGGACGACCACGGGCTGGGGGCCGCCGTCGAGCAGATGGACGCACCACGTGCAGGACTCGTCCACCTGCGCCGCCAGCATCCGGGCCCTGGTCTCCTGCTGCCACCTGGCGGCCTTCTGCACCGGGACCGTCACCGGCGGCCCCCACCCGGCGGCACTGAGCCACTGGGCCCCCTCCGCCCCTGCCGCCCGCAGCTGGTCGTCGACGGCGATGTCCCTGGGGGTCTTGTCCTTCATGGGCTCCTCCTCCGGTGCGGTTCCCGCCGGGTTAACGCCACCGGGGAGGCCATGGACACGCGAACTGCCCGACCACTACGGCCACCTGCCGCTGCCGCCGCCCGCGCACGCCCGGACCGACCGTCACCGCGGGGCCGCCCCGGCCCCCCAACGTACGCCGAAGCGCCGGGCCGCGCGGCGGTTCAGGCACAGACGCCGGGGCGCGCTCAGCCCAGCAGGGGCTCGGTGTCGCCGTGCGCGATGAGGAGCTTGCGCAGCAGGGTGTCGAGTTGGGCGCGCTCGTCGGCGTCGAGGCCCGCGAGGATGTGCTCCTCGTTGCGGACGTGGCCGGCCAGCGCCGCGTCGATGAGGTCCTTGCCGGCCGGGGTGAGGCGGACCAGCACGGCGCGGCGGTCGTCGGGGCTGGGGTTGCGCTCGACCAGGCCTTTGGCGGAGAGACGGTCGACCCGGTTGGTGATGGCGCCGGAGGTGACCATGGCGGCCTTGAGGAGGGCGCGGGCGTTGAGCTCGTAGGGTTCGCCGGAGCGGCGCAGGGTGGCCAGGACGTCGAACTCGGAGGAGTCCAGGCCGCAGGAGCCGAAGTACTCGCGCAGGGCGCCGTCGACGCGGACGTTGAGGCGTCGCAGCCGGCCGATCAGGCCGATGGCCTCGGTGTTCAGGTCGGGGCGGGTCCTGGTCCACTGCTCGACGATCTCGTCGACGGTGTCGCGCTGCTGCATGGCCTGACGCCTCCTCGGTTGCCGCCTGCCGGGGCTCGGGGCCGGGGCTCACGGCTGGACTGCGGGTAACTATCTTAACATTCACATACTTGACGTTCACCCACCCAGAGGCGTACTAATTATCTCAACGTTCAGATAATCAACGTTGAGGGGGATGCCATGGGTGGAACACGCGCAGGAGTGGCCGTCACGGCGGCACTCGCCCCGGCGGCCTGGGGCACGACCTACCTGGTCACCACACAGCTCCTACCCGAAGGCCGTCCACTGCTGCTCGCCGCCCTCCGGGCCCTCCCGGCCGGACTGCTCCTCCTGCTCATCGGCCGCAAACTGCCCAAGGGGCGCTGGTGGGGGCGCGCAGCCGCGCTCGGGATGCTCAACATCGGGCTGTTCTTCCCGCTCACCTTCGTCGGCGCCTACCGCCTGCCCGGCGGCGTCGCCGCCACCATCGGCGCGATCCAGCCGCTGCTCGTGACCGGCCTCTCGATCGGCGTCCTCGGCGTACGGCCCGGACGGCGGGCACTGCTCGCAGGGCTCGCCGGCGTCGGCGGCGTCGCCCTGCTGGTACTGAAGAGCGGCGCACGACTGGACGCCACCGGGATCGCCGCCATGGTCGGTGCGATCGCACTGATGGCCACGGGCACCGTCCTCACCCGCCGCTGGGGCCGCCCGGAAGGGGCCACCCTGCTCGACCTGACGGCCTGGCAGCTACTCGCCGGATCACTGTTCCTCGTCCCGCTCGCGGCCGTCGTCGAAGGCGCGCCGCCCGCACTCAGCGGCGCCAACCTCGCCGGGTTCGCCTACCTCGGGCTGTTCAGCACCGCGCTCGGCTACGTCCTCTGGTTCCGCGGCATCGACCGCCTCGGCGCCGGACCGGCCTCCTTCCTCGGCCTGATCAACCCGGTCGTCGCGACCGTGGGCGGCCTCGTCGTCCTCGGCCAGACCCTCACCCGCTGGCAACTCCTCGGCCTGCTGCTCGCCCTCGGCGCCATGCTCGCCGGCCAGGCCCCCACCCGAAAGCCCACTCCCGACACCGACACCGACACCGCCACCGTCCCCGACGCCCCCACGCTCGCCCCGGCCACCCGCTGACCACCGACCGCCCGGACAAGGAACCCACCATGCACTACGTCCTCATCACCCGCACCGACCACACCCCGGACGCCGCCCTCGGCCACTACCTCGCCAACGTCGGCGCCACCATGGAGCCCTACCAGGGCCGCCTGCTCGCCTTCGACACCCCGGCCCGCCTGGAAGGCGAGACCGCCTACACCAAGACCGCCATCCTCGAATTCCCCACCGCGGCCGACGCCGACGGCTGGTACCACTCCCCCGCCTACCAGGCCCTCGCCACCTGGCGCATCACCACCATGGGCCACCCCGTCACCATCACCACCGTCCCCGGCCTACCCGCCTAACCCCACCCCCGCCCCCACCCACCAACACAGCAACACACCGCAGCCCCGCCGGTCCCCACCGGCGGGGCCCGGCTCGTCAGCGGCCAGCGCACTCCCACCAACTGCACTGCCGGCCACTCCGGTTCGACCTTCGCGCGTGGCGTGTGACGCCCCCAGGCGGGTAGACGACGGTTAGCCTGAACCAACTGGCGCGAAAGGAATGGGATGGCCTGATGGTCGATTCCGACGGCGTGCGCACTGCGATCGCCGCACAGATCGAGGCGTTCACCCAGGGGGCCGACGCGGGCGTGCGCAGCGTCCTGGTCAAGACACTCGGCAACCCGCAGCTCACCGTCGCCCACCATGCGGACCTCGTGCTGCCCGCCGCGAGCCTGGCGAAGATGATCCTGGGGGTCGCGCTCTTCGAGTGGGCCGAGCGCGGCGAAGTCGACCTGGACGCCCGGGTTCGCATCGGATCCCTTCCCGGCACCATGTACCCGAGCGTGCTCCAGGCCCTCGACCCTGATTCGACCGTCACCGTACGGGAGTTGTGCGGTTTCACCCTGGTGACCAGTGACAATCCAGCCGCCGAGCACCTTCGCGCGGTGCTGGGGCAGGACCGGATCGACTCCACGATCAAGACACTCGGGCTGCACGCGACCCTCTTCCCGGCAGGGTTCTCCGAGCGTGAACTCGGCCCCCTCGGACGCGCCAACACCACCACCGCCGAGGACATGCTGCGGCTGGTCGAGCACATCGACCGGGCGCCGCATCTGGAGCCGATCCGCCGGTACCTGGTCAACTACTTGAGGAACGACAGGATTCCGTCCCGGCTGGACGACGATGTCCCGGTGCGGCACAAGACCGGCAGCCTGCGCGGCATCGTCAACGATGCGGGCATCGTCCTCCACCCGGCCACCCCCATCGCCATGGTGTTCCTGACGAACAATCAGTCCGATAACGTTCTTACGGCGCAGGAGATCGGGGAAGTCTCCGAGCGGATCGTCCGGATCATCGCAGACGGTGCGGCGCTCTGACGTCGCCCACGGGGGTGCCGCATGGCCGTGTCTCGAGAGCGACAACTGCGCAAGATCCTGGCGCTCGTCAACATCCTCGCCCTCACCACGGGACTGGCGTGTGTGGTGGCGGCCGCGCTGCTGACCCACCAGCAGGTCGTCGCCACCGTTCTCAGCCTCATCGGCGGCGCCTTCGTCTCGGCCGCGGCCGTGACTCTGGCCATCGGATCCCTCACCGTGCGGGAGACCACGGAGCAGGTGGACAGCGCTGTCCTTCGCGGCATGCAGGACGTCCTCGGCCCGGTACGCGATCCGCTGTTCTCCGGCGCGCTGTCCGCCTACCGCTACGACTGCCTGCTCTCACCTGCGCCGGCAGGCGACGCCCACCCCGACTACCTCTACCAGAGCTTCCGGATCTCCTACCGGATCGACGTCCTCCCCAAAACGGTGACCATCGCCTGTCTCGCCTCCAACGACGATGCCGGCCTGGACGGATTCACCGGGCCGGAGTGCCTGCTCCGGTGGATGATCGACGACAACCTGGACCCGGACGATCCCGAGGTCTTCACCATCGGAGCGGTCCGGGTGGACAACCGGGACCTGGAACGCAGGCCCTCGACACATGAGACCGTCGCCGGCGGGCGAGCCCGGATCGACCACTTCTCGGTACCCCGCGACGCCCAGGTCACCGTGGGCCATCTCGTCGAGCTGAGCATCACGGCACGCAAGTTCGTGGGCAACGATCGCCGGGTCCGCATCCAGGCTCAGGTGTTCCGCCACGTCACCGATGCCGAGTACCGGCTCACCATCGACCCTGCTCTCAAACCTACCCGCCTGAGCGTGAACGCCTCGGAGATCAGCGCGCTCGGGGCGGCCCACGGCGCCAGTGTCCGGGCCACCTTCCCCGCTCCGTTCAACAACACGGCGGGGCTGATCCAGTTGCCCTTCCCGCTCCAGCCGGGGAGCGTCATGGCGTTCACCATCGACCGGGACGTGGCCTGAGCTGCGGTGCCGTGGCGCACCCTCAGCCGGTGGCGCGGATGTAGATGTCGGCGGCGCCGGGGATGGTGGCGACGTAGATGCGGCGGGTGGTCTGGGGGTGGGTGGGGGGCGCGGTGGGGGTGAGGGAAGGGGTGGGGGTAGGCGTCGGGGTGGGGGTTGGGGTCGGGGGGAGGGTGACGGAGGGGGTGGGCTCGGGGGTGTCGTCGTCGAGGTCCGGGGTGGGGTCGGCGTCGGGGTCGGGGTCGGGTTCGGGTTCGGCGTCGGGGTCGGCGGCCTGGAGGCCGGGGGGTGCTGCGGGTGCCGGGGGTGCCGGGTCTGCGGTGGTGGCGTCGGGGGTGGGTGACGGGGTGGGGGTGGGCTCAGGGTCCGGGGGGAGTTCGGGGGCCTCGGCCGGGCCGTCGCCGCCGAGGGCGGCGGTGAGGTCGGCGGGGAGGGGGGCGGTGGGGCCGGGGGCCGGGAGGTCGTAGGCGCGCAGGAAGTCGCCGAGGCCGACGTCCTTGCCCGCGACGCGGTAGTGCAGGTAGGCGATGGGGGCGCCGTCGGGGGTGTGGGTGTAGATGGCGCCGACGGGGACGTAGGAGCGGCCGACGCCGGGGTGCTGGGAGGGGTGGAGGCCGGCGAGGAGTTCGGCCCGGTCGCGGTCGGTCTCGCGGCCGACGCGGCCGGCGGTGAGCGAGTTGACGCCGCGCACCACGAGGGCGGCCGCGACGGACACGCAGAGGACCAGTCCGACGGCGACGGTGCGCCGCAGGACGGGTCGGCCGTGCAGGGCCGGCCAGGAGTCGGTGACCGCGCGCTCGGGCGGGATGCCGTCCACGTTTGTCGTTCCCCCGTTCGATCAGGACGTCATTGTGCTCGACGAGGGACCGTAGCCGAGAGTTCCTCAGCCCAGGTAGGCGGGGGCGACCGCGGCCTGGGTGACCCGCCGGGGGGCGCCGCCGCCGTCGGCGGGGACGGTCCACAGGTCGGCGCCGTAGTCGCCGGGCAGAGCGTAGAGGAGGGTGCCGGTGTCCGACCAGACGGCCTGGTCGTCGATGTTGCGCTGTTCGGCGGTGGCGGTCTCGGTCATGGTGGCGAGGTCGAGGACGTACAGGCGCCAGGGGGCGTCGGGGGACAGGCCGGGGACGCGCTTCTTGTAGGCGATGCGGGTGCCGTCCGGGGAGAGCGAGGGGCACTCGACGTTCTCGTGCAGGGTGGTGAGGGTGTGGGCGGCGAGGTCGCCGCGGACGAGGTGGGTGTGGCCGCCGGTGGCGAGGGTCGCGTAGAAGGTGTTGTCGTCGGCGAAGGTCACGCCCCAGATGTTGATGTCGTGGGCCTGGTAGGGGTGGCCGTCCTTGATCACGTCGAAGGTCTCCAGGTTGTCCCGGAGGTTCCAGTCGCGGACGTCGACGATGGAGGTGCGGGTGGAGAAGTCGGTGCCCGCGTAGGAGTCGCCGCTGACGAAGACCGTCCAGGCGGCGAGGTGCCCGGACGGGGAGACCCGGGAGCGGGTGGGGATGCCGGCCGCCGGGTAGGAGCGCCGTTCGCGCAGGTGGTCGTCGAGGACGACGGCGCGGTAGGTGTCCTCCAGGGCGCCGTGCTGGGCCTGGAGGCAGATGCCGGTGCCGGCGGCGGCGTAGAAGCGCAGGCACTGGACGCCGGAGGCGGTGCGCGGGCCGTCCGGGCGGTCGGCGGGGACGGCGGTGAGTTCGTCGCGGTGCGGGCCCCAGGCCATGTTGCGGAAGACCAGCTTCCGCCCCTCGGAGGGCTTTTGCAGGGTGACGGCGCCCTCGGTGACGGCGGGGCCGCCGGGCTGGGCCTGGTCGCGCCGGGCGGTGCGGTCGGCGGCGTGGAGGACGGCCCCGGTGCCGACGGCGCCGAGCAGCAGGACGGCGACCAGGAGGATGATCACCCTGGTCCGGTTCTGGAGTCGGTTCACGGGCTCTCCTCGACGGTGGTGGCGGCGGGTTCACGCAGGACGGCGGCCGCGCCGAGCACGCAGAGCGCGAGCGCCCCCGCCGACCAGCCCAGCGCGCCGGTGCCGCCGACCGCGCTCCACAGCGCGCCGAACAGCAGCGAGCAGGCGAACCGGGCGAGCGCCTGCCCGGTGCCGACCAGGGCGAGCCCGGCACCGCGCTGCCCGGCCGGGACGGCGTCGGCCGCGGCGGCGGCGAGCACGCCGTCGGTGGCCGCGTAGAAGGCGCCGTGCAGCACGAGGACGCAGACGGCCACCGCCGGGCCGCCGGCCGGTGAGAGCAGCAGCCCGTACGCGAGCAGCAGCAGCACGTGCCCGCCGAGGAAGAGCCGGCGGCGGCCGATCCGGTCGGCGAGGGCGCCGAGCGGGACGGCGAGCAGCAGGAAGGCAGCGGCGGTGCCGAGCGGCAGCAGCGGGAACAGGTCGACGGAGAGGCCGAGCCGGCGCTGGACGAGGAGGTAGAGGAAGGAGTCGCTGACGGTGGTGAGTCCGAGCAGGACGGCGCAGAGCGTGAGCCGTCGCAGCCCGGGCAGCCGCAGCAGGGTGAGGCTGTCGCGCAGCGAGGGAACGGCAGTTGACGGATCGTCGGTCGACGGTCGGTTCGGCACGAACAGCAGCAGGACCAGCACGCCGAGGGCGGCGACGCACGCGCTGACCGTGAACACCGCGTTGTAGCCGTGCCGTTCGCCGCCGTCGGCGAGCATCGGCCCGCCCGCCAGGCGCAGCACGAGGAAGGCGGTGAGCGGGCCGAGCAGGGCGCCGGCGGTGTCCATCGCCCGGTGCACGCCGAACGCCCGTCCGCGGTGGGCGGGTTCGGTGGAGAGCGAGATCATCGCGTCCCGGGGTGCGGTGCGCAGGCCCTTGCCGGTGCGGTCGACGGCGATCACGGCGCCGATCAGCGGCACGGTGTGGACGAGCAGCAGCAGCGGTTTGCAGAGCGCGGACAGGCCGTAGCCGACGGCCGCGACGGTCTTGTGGCGGGCGGCGCCGTCGCGGCCGCGGCGGTCGGCGAGGTGGCCCCCGGCGAGGCGGACGAGCGCGCTGAACCCGTTCTGGATGCCGTCCAGCAGCCCGAAGCCGAGCGGGGAGAGGCCGAGACCGGTGAGCAGGTAGAGCGGCAGGACGGCGGTGACCATCTCGGAGGAGATGTCGGTGACCAGGCTGACGGCGCCGAGGGCGAGCACCGTCCCGGGTACGGCGCGCAGGGCGGCGCCGCGCCGCCCCGGCGGCTCCGTTGCGGAGGCCGGGGCGGCGGGGGCCTTGGAGCTGCGGGAGTCCGCGACGTACACGGGCGTCAGTTCCAGATGCCGGTGATGTCGGTGGCGTTGGCGGCGTTGCCCGCGTGGGCGGTCAGCCCGGCGAGGTCCTCCAGGGTGCGCAGCACGTTGTAGTGGTTGTAGGTGGTGCCGGTGCTGCTGCCGGGGGTGACGTGGGCGCCGTAGAAGACGGTCGGGATGCGGTTGCCGGCGAGGCGGTTGTCCTCGTCGAAGGTGACCACGAGCAGGCTGTTGTGGCTCTTGGCCCAGGTGGCGTAGGCGGCGAGGTTGGTCTGCAGCCAGGTGTCACCGGTGCCGACGGAACAGTCGTGCATGTCGTTGCACAGGTCCGGGATGACGAAGGAGACCTTGGGCAGGGTGGTGTAGTCGGTCGGGAAGGCGTCCATGCCGTAGGCACTGGAGGCGGGCACGTTGCCGAAGCCGAACCACGGGTCGTGCTTCTGCGCGTAGTTGTCGACGCGGCAGTCGGTGGCGCCCTGGGCGGGCAGGCCCTCGTTGTAGCTGGCCCAGGTCTGGCCGGCGGCGAGCAGTTCGGAGCCCAGGTTGGGCTGCTGGAGGGCGCCGACGTCGACGCAGCTGTCGTCGGTGACGCCCTGCGCGCTGCCGGAGAACAGCATGTAGTAGTTGGGCTGGCTGGGGTGGGTGAGCGCGAAGGACTGGGTGAGCGCGGCGCCGCCGGCGACCAGCGTGTTGTTGATGTACGGCGCGCTGGAGCTGCTGCCGATGACCTGCGAGTAGGCGTGGTTCTCCATCACCACGACGATCACGTGGTCGGGCGAGGGCAGCCCGCCGGCGGTGTCGGCGGCCGCGCTGCCGCCGGCGGCCCACAGGCCGAGCGAGCCGCCGACGAGGCCGAGCCCGGCGGCGAGGGCGGTGAGGGGCCGGCGGAGCGGGCGGCGGGAGGGGCGGCGGGGGGACGTGGTTCCGGGGGTGCGGAGTCGTGCGAAGGCCATCGGGTCCTCCGTGCGTCGGGGCTGCCTGGTTGGAGCGCCGAGAACAGTAGGATCGCGCCGTGTCGTGTACCGCACAAGACAAGTGAAGAACAGGCGAACAGCTGCCGCCCGTCGGCGGTCCACGTCACAGCCGCCCCGATTGACCCGTTCCGACCGGGCGTGGTGGGATCACGGGGGCCCTTGTGGCGGGATCACGGATGCTCGTGTGCGGGGATCACCGGGCTCGCGGGGCTCGCGGGGCTTTGGGTGAAGGAGCGGGACGTGATCGGACTGGTCGCCCTCAACGGGACGGGCCGCCTGCTGGCCGACGAGATCCACGCCGCCTGGCCGGAGACCACCCGCATCCACACCGCGGTGGCCAGTGCCTGCTTCGGTCCGACCGAGGCCCTGGACTACGCCCTCGGCCGCAACGACCTGGTGGTCTGCCTCGCGCCGGTCGCGGCCACCGCGCAACTGCTGATCGACGGCTCGCACCTGCGCCCGGGCGGGCCCGGCCTGGTCAGCCTGGACCTGAACCTGCGCTACGCCGTCCCGCTGACCGGCCGCGACAGCGGCGCCGACGAACTGGCCGAGGAACTCGCCGCCCTGCTCGGCGTCCGGGCCGTCCTGACCGGCAGCCCTCCCCCGGCCACCGCCCGGCCCTTCGCGCACCTGGTCGGTCACGCGTCGACGTACACCCGCGGGCCGCGCGGCTCAGCGGCCTCGCGGGCGCTCGCCGAGGGCCGGCCGGTCCGGCTGGAGAGCGACCTGGCGCACCCGCTGCCGGCCCTGCCGCCCTCCGCCCGAGCCGACGCGCCCGCCGACGCCCCCGTCCTGCGGGTCACCGACCGCACCCACCCCGACGAGGACGTGCTCCTCGTGCACCCGCGCACCCTGGTCGTCGGGGTCGGCGCGGGCGGCGGCGCCACGGACTCCGAGCTGATGCGGCTGATCACGGACACCCTGGCCGAACACGGCCTGGCCCGCGCCTCGATCGCCCGGCTGGCGACGGTGGCCGGCAAGGCGGACCACCCGGAGGTGCGCTGGGCCGCGTTCTGCCTCGGCGGGGTGCCGGTGGACGAGCACCCGGCGGCGGACCTGGCCGCGGTGGCCGTGCCGAACCCGTCGGACCTGGTCGGCGCCGCCGTCGGCACCGCGAGCGTCGCCGAGGCGGCCGCCCTGGCGAGCGCCCCCGGTGGCGAGCTCGTCGCCACCAAACGGAAGTCCGCCGCGGCGACGGTCGCGATCGCCCGGGCGGCGGTCCGCGGACGCCTCGCCGTCGTCGGACTCGGACCGGGCGCGCACGACCTGCTGGTGCCGCGCGCGCTGGCGGAACTGCGGCGCGCGTCGACGGTCGTGGGCGCGCCGGGCGCGGTCGGGGCGGTCGCCGAGCTGCTGCGGCCCGGGACCAGGCGGATCGCGACGGACGACGGCGCCGGAGCGGCCACCGGCGCGGCCGTCGACATGGCTGTCGACCTGGCTGTCGACATGGGTGTTGACCTGGCCGTCGACCTGGCCGCGCACGGGCACGCCGTGGCGCTGGTCGCCCTCGGCGACGGCGCGGCGCTGCGCGTGCCGCCGGGCGCGTACGACGTCCACCGCGTCCCGGGGCTGCCCCTCCAACCGCTCGCCCCCGATGTGCCCGCCCACCCGCAAGGAGACCCCGCGTGACCGCCCCCGAACCCGACCTGCGCCACCACGGCGACGCCGAGGTGCGCGCCGGCGGGTCCGGCCTGGTCGACCTCGCCGTCAACGTCCGCACCGGCACACCCCCGGCCTGGCTGCGCGACCGGCTCGCTGCCACCCTCGGCGACCTCGCCGCCTACCCCGACCAGGGCGCCGCCCGCGCGGCGGTGGCCGCCCGGCACCGGCGGCCCGCCGACGAGGTGCTGCTCACCTCGGGGGCGGCGGAGGCCTTCGTCCTGCTGGCCCGCGTCCTGACGGCACGTCATATCGTCGTGGTGCACCCGCAGTTCACCGAACCCGAGGCGGCGCTGCGGGACGCCGGGCACCAGGTGCACCGGGTACTGCTGTCCCCCGAGGACGGGTTCCGGCTGGGGGCCGTCCCGGAGGAGGCCGACCTGGTCGTCCTCGGCAACCCCACCAACCCGACCTCCGTCCTGCACCCCGCCGACGCCGTCGCCGCACTCGCCCGCCCCGGACGCACCCTGGTGGTCGACGAGGCGTTCATGGACACCGTGCCCGGCGAACGCGAGTCCCTCGCCCCGGCCCGGGACCTGCCCGGCCAGGTCGTCGTCCTGCGCAGCCTCACCAAGACCTGGGGCCTGGCCGGACTGCGGATCGGCTACGTCCTCGGGCCCGCACCGCTGATCGCCGCGCTCGGCGCCGCCCAACCGCTCTGGCCGGTCTCCACCCCCGCGCTGGCCGCCGCCGAGGCGTGCAGCGGCCCGGCCGCGCTGGCCGAGGCGGAGGAGGCCGCCGCCGAACTGGCCTTGTGGCGGAGCTACTTGCTGAAGGGCTTGGCCGCCTTCCCGACTCTTCGGGTGTACGGCGAGCCGGCCGCGTCCTTCGTCCTGGTACGGCTGCCGGGCGCGGCGGCCGTCCGGGAGCGGCTGCGCGGGCGCGGCTTCGCCGTCCGGCGCGGGGACACCTTCCCGGGGCTGGGCGAGGAGTGGCTGCGGATCGCCGTCCGGGACGAGGCCACCACCGACCGCTTCCTGGACGCCCTCGCCGCCGTTCTCACCCCACCGCCTCCCGCCCTGCCCCGCCTCGGCCCAGCCTGATCGCATCCCCCACCGCGACCCGGCCGGGTACCAGCACCTGCGCGTACACCCCCGCACAGGGCAGCGCGGGCATGCCCTCCAGCGGGACCAGGCGGTTCCGCTCGGCCGGGACGCGCAGGGCGGACGTGCTCCGGGGCAGCGGGCCGTGCCGCAGGGTCGGGACGGCACAGCGCGGCGTGGGCACCACGATGCGCAGCCGCAGCACCGGCCCGATCGTCAACTCCCGCCCCACCCAAGCGTTCTCGACATACCCCTCACCCTCGGTGCGGATCACCAGGTTCGGGCGGTAGCGCTCCGCCTCGGCGCCGGTCGCGGCCAGCGTCGAGGTGGTGACCAGATGCAGCGGGGCGAAGTCGAAGAAGCCGCCGTCCGGCGCGGCCCGGCCCAACTCGTTGACAGTGACGTCGACTTCGGCCTCGATGCCGTGCGCCAGCACCTCCTCCGGCACGGCCCGCTCGATCGTCGCCCCGGGCGGGCGCTCGGCGATCAGGGCGACCTTGCGGCCGAGCGCCGCCGACAGCTCCTCCTCGTCCACGCACCGCCCGTCCGGGCCGGTGATCACCACGCCGCCCGCCGTGGTCGCCGCCGTGTAACCGAGCAGGCCCGCCCACAGCCGCGGGTTCTTGGCGCTGGCGACCTTCCCGGTGTCGAGGTCGAGCAGGGCGCGGCCGCGGTCCCGCTCCAGGCCGCGCCCGTCCACCCCGACCGCCGCCAACTCCTCCCCCAGCAGCGACTTCACCGGGTAGCGCCGCAGCCGTTCGACCGTCCCGACCCTCATGCCGCGACCGCCCATTCGCGCAGGGCCACGAAGTCGGCGGCCAGCAGGCCGATTCGGGGGTTGACGTGGAACGTGAGTGCCGGGGCGGGGTGGTGGGCGGCTATCCAGGCGGTGTCCTGCGGGCCGAGTTCGTCGTCCACCCAGACGAACGGGCGGCCGTCCGCCCAGGCGACCACGTCCCGGGTCTTCCAGTGCAGGCCGTCCGGGTCCTCCCCGAACAGGTCCGTCCACTGGATGTAGGGGAGTTCGGGCAGGCCGAGGTTCGGGCCGATGTGGGTGTTCGCCTCGCCCATCCAGCCGGTGGCCCACACCAGTTCGTAGGGCAGGCCGAGCAGTTCCGGCCCGTGCGCCGGGTTCAGCCACACCCGCAGCGGCTTCGCCCGCGCGCCGGAGTAGCGCGCCTGCCGGTCCGCCCACCAGGTCGGGAGCAGGCGGTGGGTGTCGTACCCCTCCGGCCGCCGGGTCTTCGGCGCGGCGTAGGGGTTGAGCGGTCCGTCCACGTCGAGGAGGAGCAGGGGCAGCGTCATGCCGTGAATTCTCCGGCCGCCCCGGCGGATTGACCAGCGGTTTGCGGGTTCACGGCCGGTGCCACAGGTTGCGGGCGGCCAGCAGCGGCAGCACGCCCTCGCCGAACCAGTACGCCTCCTCCAGGTGCGGCATGCCCGACAGCACGAACTCGTCGATCCCCAGCTCGTGGTACTCGGTGATCAGGTCCGCGACCTCCCGGTGGCTGCCCACCAGGGCCGTCCCGGCACCGCCGCGCAGCAGGCCGATCCCGGCCCACAGCCCCGGGTACACCTCCAGCCGCTCGGCCGAGCCGCCGTGCAGCGCGAGCATCCGCCGCTGGCCCTCCGACTCGCTCTCGGCGAGCGCCCGCTGGGTCTGGCGCACGCGCCCCGGGTCCATTCCGGCGAGCAGCCGCTCGGTCTCCGCCCAGGCCTGCGCGGCGGTGTCCCGGGTGATCACGTGCAGCCGGATCCCGAACCGCACCACCCGTCCGCGGGCGGCGGCGAGTTCGCGGATCCAGCGGACCTTCTCCCGCACCTGGGCGGGCGGTTCGCCCCAGGTCAGGTAGACGTCCGCGGACTGCGCCGCGACCTCGCCGGCCGCCGGGGACGAGCCGCCGAAGTACACCGTCGGCACCGGCTCCGGCAGCCGGTTCAGCCGGGCCCGCTCGACCCGCAGATGGGGCCCGTGGTGGTCGACCGTCTCGCCCGCCCACAGCCGCCGGACGATGTCCAGGAACTCCCCGGTCCGCGCGTACCGGGCGTCCTTGTCCAGGAAGTCCCCGTAGGCGCGCTGCTCGGCGGACTCGCCGCCGGTCACCACGTTCAGCAGCAGCCGCCCGCCGGACTGCCGTTGGTACGTCGCGGCCATCTGCGCGGCCAGCGTCGGGCTGATCTGTCCGGGCCGGAACGCCACCAGGTACTTCAGCCGCTCCGTCACCTGCGTCAGCATCGCCGTCGTCAGCCAGGCGTCCTCGCACCACGCGCCGGTCGGTGTCAGCACCCCCTCGAACCCCAACTGCTCGGCGCTGCGGGCGACCTGCCCCAGGTACCCCAGGCTCGGCGGCCGGTCCGCACCCGCCACCCCCGGTGTGGACCCGTGCCCACCCCCGACGATCTGCCGGCTGTCACCGTTGGTGGGAAGGAACCAGTGGAACACGAGCGACATGGACGGACACACTCCTACGCCGGGTTGCCTGCGGGATGAGGACGGAGACACTCACCGGCAACACGCGGCCGCGCACACCCGCACCAGGTCCACGTGCAGACGTCGCACGAGGACACGGCGGGCGGAAGCGGTCATACGAGCGATTATGCCCGACGACGACGGCCGCCGGCCCTCCCTTGTACGGGAGGACCGGCGGCCGGTGCGCAGCGGGGGCGGATCAGACCTGGCCGGCCTTCTCCAGGGCCTCGCAGCAGGTGTTGATCATGAGGCGGGTGACGACGTAGGGGTCGATGTTGGCGTTCGGGCGACGGTCCTCGATGTAGCCCTTCTGCTCCACCTCGACCTGCCACGGGATGCGGACCGAGGCGCCGCGGTTGGAGACGCCGTAGCTGTAGACGTTCCACGGGGCGGTCTCGTGCTTGCCGGTCAGGCGGGACTGGATGTCGTCGCCGTACTGGCTGACGTGCTCCAGCACCTTGTCCTGGGAGGCACCGAGGGACTCGCAGGCGGTGATGATGGCGTCGTAGCCCTCGCGCATCGCCTTGGTGGAGAAGTTGGTGTGCGCGCCCGCGCCGTTCCAGTCGCCCCTGACCGGCTTGGCGTCCAGGGTGGCGTCGATGCCGAACTCCTCGGCGGTGCGGTACAGCAGGTAGCGGGCGATCCACAGGTCGTCCGAGACGGTCAGCGAGGAGACCGGGCCGATCTGGAACTCCCACTGGCCGGGCATGACCTCGGCGTTGATGCCGCAGATCGCCAGGCCGGCGTCGATGCAGCGGTCCAGGTGCAGCTCGACGATCTCGCGACCGAAGACCTCCTCGGCGCCGATGCCGCAGTAGTAGCCGCCCTGCGGGGCCGGGAAGCCGCCCTCCGGGAAGCCGAGCGGGCGGGAGCCCTTGAAGAAGGTGTACTCCTGCTCGATGCCGAAGATCGACTCCTGGGCCGCGTACTTCTCGTCGACCTCGCGCAGCAGGGCACGGGTGTTGGACGCGTGCGGGGTGCCGTCGGTCTCCAGCACCTCGCACAGGACCAGGATGTTGTCACCGCCGCGGATCGGGTCCGGCACGACCTTCACCGGGTCCAGCACGCGGTCCGAGGCGTGGCCCTCCGCCTGGTTGGTCGAGGAGCCGTCGAAACCCCAGGTCGGGATCTTGTCCGCGTTGGGCAGGACCCGAGTCTTGGAACGGAGCTTCGCGGTCGGCTTGGTGCCGTCGATCCAGATGTACTCGGCCTTGATTGCCACGGCGGTGTACCTCGCATTGCTGGGTGGTGGGTGCCCGCGTAGCGTCGCAAGCCGCCGTTTCCCGGTTGTTCCTCTCGTGTAACGCGGATGTGAACCAACCCTCCGTATTGGCACGGTCACGGTGCGGGAGTGCCAGGGCGGCGCCCGGAGTGGCGGGGGGGGCCCCCCGGGGGGCCAGGTGGAAACCCCGGGGGGCCCGCGCCAGGCGGCCCCGGGGGCGGCACCCCCCCCCCGCGGGGCGGGGCAGAGGGCCG
>NZ_JBHXMU010000032.1:0-97941 GCF_042720685.1 Kitasatospora sp. NPDC058492 | reverse complement strand
AGCTTCCGCGGCCCCTGAGCCGTCCGGTCCTTGCGGATCTTGAAGTCCATCGCATCCCCTGAACTGGGGTGTTGCGACAACCACTAGAACCTAAGCCCCACCCGAAGCCCCGCCCACACCCAAGCCCTCGACCCCCGGACGGACTCCCGATGACCGCCTCCTTCTCCCTGCCCCCCGAGACCGCCGTGCCCCGCCTGCACGTGGCCCGGCGCACCCTGGAGCGGCTGCGCAGCGTCCCCGCCCTGGCCCCGCGCTACGCCAGCCACGTCAACGTCCACACCCTCGACCGGCTCGCCACGCTCCCGCCCCTGGCCAAGGACGACCTCAACACCGCCCTCGCCCACCTGGAGCCCGCCGCCGACCAGGCCGCCACCTGGCTGTTCCAGAGCGGCGGCAGCACCGGCGCCCCCCAGGTCGGCTACGCCCCCACCGGCTTCTACATGGCCGGCGTGCACGCCCACTGGCAGCCGCTCGACCGGACGGACGTCTTCGTCAACGCCTGGGGCGCCGGCCGGATGTGGGGCGCGCACTTCCTCGCCGCCGCGCTCGCCGACCTCTCCGGCTGCCGGATCATCGCGCTCGGCTCGGTCGCCGCCGAGGAGTACGGCGACTGGCTGGCCTTCCTGGCCGCGCGCCGGGTGACGGCCATCGGCGGGACGCCCAGCGTGCTGCGGCTCTGGTTCGCGCACGCCCGCGCCGCCGGCATCCGACTCCCCTCCCTGCGCAAGGTGTTGTGGCTCGGCGAGGCCTGGCAGCCCCAACTCGCCGAGGACCTCGCCGTGGTGGCGCCCGAGGCGCAGCGCTGGGGCATGTTCGGCAGCACCGAGACCTGGGTGGTGGCCACCAACACCCCCGACTGCCCGGCCGACACCTTCCACCCGCTGCCCGACCAGCTGGTCCACTCCGACGCCGACGGCCTGCTCGACTTCACCACCCTCAACCCCGAGATGCTCAATCCTGTGCTGCGCTACCGCACCGGCGACGCGGGCGAGTTGACCGACTGCCCGTGCGGGAGGCCGGGTCCGGCGATGCGGGTGCTGGGCCGGCGCGACAGCGTCGTCCAGGTCCGCGGCCTCGGGCTGGACGTGGCCGAGCTGATCGCCCGGGCCGAGCGCGAACCGGGCGTGGCCCGGGCCCAGGTGGTGCTGACCGAACAGCGCGGCCGGGCCACCGGGGTGGAGGTGCTGCTGCTCACCGGCGGGACGGGCGCCGCGCCCGACGCCGAGCGGCTGCGCAAGGAGCTGTTCGCCGCCACCTTCACGCTCAGCACCGCCTTCCAGCACGACCCGGAGTCCTTCCGGGTGCGGCCGGTCGAGGAGCTGATCAGCAACGGCCGCACCGGCAAGACCGCCGGGCTGGTCCTGCGGGAGGGCGCGTGAAGTCCGACCCGGCGGGAGGCGGGGTGACGTCCGACCCGGCAGGAGGCAGGACGGCGCCCGAGCGGCCGGCGCCGCTGGGCCGGGGCTTCGACCTGTTCTGGGCCGGGCAGACCGTCAGCCTGGTCGGCGACAAGGTCACCGTGTTCGTCGTCCCGACCCTGATGATCTTCGTCCTGCACGCCTCCGCCCTCCAGGTCGGCGTGGTGGCGATGGCCCAGTACCTCGGCATCCCGCTGCTCGGGCCGGTCGCCGGAGTGCTGGTCGACCGCTGGGACAAGCGCCGCACCATGCTCGGCTGCGACCTCGTCCGGCTGGCGGCGGTGGCGGCGATCCCGCTCGCGTACTGGCTCGACGTGCTGTCCACCCCGCTGCTGTTCGGCTGCGTGGCGGTGATCAGCGGCGCGACGATCTTCTTCAACGTCGGCTACCTGGTCGCCGTCCCCGCCGTGGTGCCCGAGGACGGCATGGTCCGCGCATACTCCCGGCTGGAGGGCAGCGGCTCGGTCGCCGAGGTCGCCGGCCCCTCCATCGCCGCCGCCCTGTACAGCGCGCTCGGGGTGGCCGCCCTGCTGGTCGACGCGGCCAGCTACCTGGTCTCGGCCGTCTGCTTCCGGTACATGAGCCCGTGGGGCGAGCGGACGGTCGAGGACGGCTCGATCCGGGAGCGGCTGACCCTCGGCTTCCGGCTCAACTGGGCGGACCCGGTGCTGCGCCGGGTGGTGCTGGCGGCCGTCACGCTCAACTGCGGCGGGCCGGTCTTCGTCACCGTCCTGCCCGTCCTCGCCTACCGGGGCCTGGGCGTGACGGTCGGCGCCTTCGGCGCGGCCATGTCGGTGGCCGCGCTCGGCGCGCTGGTCGGCGCCCTCGTCGCCCCGCGGCTCAGCCGGCGGTTCGGCCTGGGGCGGACGATGGCCTGGTCGCTGCTGCTGCACTGCCTGGCCGGCCTCGGCCTGCTCGCCGCGCCCGCACTGCCGCCCGGGCCGGTGATCGCGGTGACCATGGGCTGCTACGGATTCTTCATGTCCTGCATCAACGTGTGCAGCGCGCCCACCCGGCAGGCCCGGATGACCGCCCGCAACCAGGGCGTCATGCACGCCGCCTTCCGGACCGTCACCTGGGGCGTGATCCCGCTCGCTGCGCTGGTCGGCGGCCTGGCCGTCACCCTGCTCACCGGCCCGCTGGGCATCCTGGACGCGGCCCGGGCGGTGATGGCGGGCGGCACCCTGCTGGCCGCCTGCTCCTTCCTCCCCGCCCTCGGCCTCCAGCCGCTGCTGGACGCCGCCGGGCGCGAGGCCGCCGCCCCCGGGGAACTCGCGGAGAGCGCGTCGTGAGCGACGCGAACGCCGGGAACGCCGGGAACGCCGTGCGCAATGTGAACGCCGACGGCAAGGTCCTGCTGATCACCGGGACGTCCTCCGGCATCGGCCTGGCCACCGCCGTCGCAGCCGCCCGGGCCGGGTACCGCACGGTGGCCACCCTGCGCGAACCCGGCCGCGCCGGGGAGCTCCGGTGGGCCGCCGAGGCCGCCGGCGTCACCGTGGACGTCCGCCGCCTCGACGTCACCGACCCCGGCTCGATCGCCGCCTGCCTGGACGGCGTGGCCCGGACGTACGGGCGGCTGGACGCCGTGGTCAACAACGCGGGCGTCTCCAACTCCGACCCGACCCTGGAGATGTCCACCGACGCGGCGCTGCGGGCCAACCTGGAGGTCAACTTCTTCGGGGTGGCCGCCGTCAGCCGGGCCGCGCTGCCGCTGCTGCGGGCCTCCGCAGGCCGCCTGGTCGCCGTCGGCAGCGTGCACGGCGTGGTCGGCCAGCCGTTCAACGAGGCGTACTGCGCCGCCAAGTTCGCCGTCGAGGGGTTCCTGGAGGCGCTCGCCCCGGTCGCGGCGGCGCACGGCGTCCAGGTCTCGGTGGTCGTGCCCGGCTACGTCCCGGACACCCGGTTCGGGGTCTTCCCGGACATCGACCGCGGCACCATCCAGGCCGCCTCCGGCCCGTACGCGCCCACCTTCGCCGGCTACCTGGACTGGGTCGGCGGCCAGGGCTGGGAGTCGGCCGGCCAGCCTGCCAGGGAGGTCGCCGAGGTCGTCGTACGGACCCTGCTCGCCGACCGGCCGCCCTTCCGGGTGCCCGCCAACCAGTGGGCCGCCGACTACCTGGCCGCCAAACTCGCCGACCCGGACGGCTCCACCGTCCAGTCCCTCGCCCGGACCTGGCTCGGGCAGCCCGACGCACGCCGCGAAGCACGCCTCGAAACACGAGCCGAAGCACGAGTCGAAGCACCCGCCGAAGCACCCCCCGCAGCACCCTCCTCCTGAGCAAGGGACCCGACCACCATGCCCGCCAAGCCCCTGGCCGAGCTGATCGCCTTCGCCCGCGCCAACTCGCCGTTCTACGCCGAGCTGTACCGCGACCTGCCCCCCGCCGCCGAGCGCCTCGACCAGCTCCCCGTCATCGACCAGGCCGCCTTCTGGGCCGCCAACACCTGGCCCGACAACCGCGTCCTGACCGGCCCGCTCAGCGACGCCGGCATCTACAAGACCGGCGGCACCACCGGCGTCCCCAAGTTCTCGCCCTGGACCCGCACCGAGCACGCCGACTCGGTCACCGCCTTCGGCGCCGGACTCGTCCGGGCCGGCCTGCGGCCCGGACACCGGGTCGCCAACCTGTTCACGGCCGGCGAACTCTACGGCGGCTTCCTCTACATCGAGGGCGCCCTGCACCACGCACCCGTGGACAACGTCCGCCTGGGCGTCGGCGGCGCCGCCCCCGACCCGTACATCGCCGACCTCATCACCGGCTTCGGCGTCCACGTGCTGGCCGGCGAGCCGATGAAGCTCAGCGCCGTCGCCGAGTGCCTGGTCCAGCGCGGGGAGACGGCCGACGGGGTCGAACTGCTGCTGTTCGGCGGCGATCTGCTCTTCGCCGACCTGCGGCCGATCCTCGCCCGGGCCTTCCCCCACGCCGCCGTCGCCTCCGTCGGCTACGCCTCCAACGACGCCGGGCTGGTCGGCTCGCCCGTCCCCGGCGACGACGTCCGGGTGCACGAGGCCTTCGCGCACCGCACGGTGGTGGAGCTCGTCGACGACGTCACCGGCAAGACGATCACCACGCCCGGCACTCCCGGCCGGGTCGTCGTCACCAACCTGTTCCGCACCCTGATGCCGATCCTGCGCTACCCGACCGGCGACCGCGCCGAGTGGACCGACGCCCGCTGCCGCCGCTTCCGCCTGCTCGGCCGCTCCACCGAGGGCGCCCGGGTCGGCACCGTCGCCATGCCCACCGAGGAGATCCGGGCCGTCCTGCTCGCCGCCGACCCGGAGCGGCACATCACCGGCATGCAGCTCGTGCAGCGCCGCTGGGCCGGGCGCGACGGCCTGATCCTGCGCCTCGGCTACACCGGGCAGCGGCCGGGCCCCGAACTCGCCGACCGGCTCGTCGAGGCCGTGTACACGGCCCGGCCGCTCTACCCCGACGAGGTCGCGCTGGGCAGCATCCACGACCTCGCGGTCGAGTGGGTGCCGCGCTCCGAACTGGTCACCAACCCGCGTACCGGCAAGCTCCAGCAGGTACTGGACGAGCGTCCGCAGTCCTGACCGGGCGGTGATGGCAGGGGCCGGGTGGCGGGGGCGGGGGCCGGGCAGCGGTAGGGGACTGGGCGCTCAGCCGGTCTGCGGCCGGCCCCCGATCACCACGCTCTGCCCGCGGAACTCGGCGATGACCTTCCCGTCCGCCCGCCGGACCGTCACGTCGTAGACCCCGCTGCGCCCGGCCCGCGACCGCTCCACCGCCTCCGCCACCAGTTCGTCCCCGACCGCCGCCGGGGCCAGGAAGACGACCTGCGCCGCCTGCGCGACCGTCACCGGGCCGTGGCTGTTGCACGCGAACGCGAACGCGGCGTCGGCGAGCAGGAACAGGAAGCCGCCGTGCGCCGTCCCGTGGCCGTTCACCATCGTCGCGGCCACCGTCATCCGCGTCACCGCGCGGCCGGCGGACACCTCGTCCAGCGCGATGCCCAGCATCCGGCAGGTCTCGTCCCGCGCGTAGAGGGCGGCGGTCCCGGGGTCGAGCATGGCGTCCTGTTCCCTCCGTCGACGGCGTCCGGGTCAGCGTAGAGCACGGCGCCCGGCCGCCGTCCGGGGGAACTCGGCCGCGCCGCCCCGCCGTTCAGCCCACCCTGCCGCGCGCCGACCCTAGCCTGCTCAGGTTCCCCGAGCGCAAGGACGGCTGATGGCCCAGAAGTCACCCGCGACCACCACCCCACCGGGCCCCGCCGAGATCCCGTCGGCGCAGCCGCCCAGCGGATCCGTGACGGCCCTGCGGATCGGGGCCGCCGTGGCCGGCGCGCTGCCCTCCGTGGTGCTGCGGCTGGCCGGGGTGCACCTGGCGCCCGTGCCGGGCATGGTGGTCTTCGGCCTCGGCGTGCTGGCGGCGGCGCTCCTGCTGATGTGGGCTGCGGAGACCGCCCGGGCCGACATCTCCGGCCCGCTCGCCCTGGCCCTGCTGGCGTTCATCGCCGTCCTGCCCGAGTACGCCGTCGACCTCTACTTCGCGTACGCGGCCGGCACCCGCCCCGAGTACGCCGCCTACGCGGCCGCCAACATGACCGGCGCCAACCGGCTGCTGGTCGGCGTCGGCTGGCCGCTGGTCGCCCTCGCCTCCTACTTCGCCGCCCGGCGCCGCGGCGCCGCCCCCGGGATCACCCTGCGGGAGCACCGCCGGATCGACACCGGCTTCCTCGGCGCCGCCGCCCTGGTGGCCTTCGTGATGCCGCTGACCCGGCAGATCTCCTGGGTGCTCGCGATCGTCCTGATCGCCTGGTACGGCTACTACCTCTTCCGGGTCAGCCGCTGCGGCGAGGACGACGAGGAGGAACTCATCGGCGTCCCGGCCCGGTTGGCCGCCCTCCCGCGGCAGCGCCGCCGGGCGACCACCGTCCTGGTCTTCGCGGTCGCGGCCGGGGTGATCTTCGCCTGCGCCGAGCCGTTCGCCACCTCGCTGGTCGACGCCGGCGCCTCGCTCGGCATCGACCGCTTCCTGCTGGTGCAATGGCTGGCCCCGCTCGCCTCGGAGGCGCCCGAGCTGATCGTCGCGGTCGTCTTCGCCTGGCGGCTGCGCGGGGACGACGGCCTCGGTGCGCTGCTCTCCAGCAAGGTCAACCAGTGGACCCTGCTGATCGGCTGTCTCCCGTTCGCCTACCTGGCCGGCGGCGGCGCGGCCTCCCTCCCGCTGGTCGAGCGCCAGGTGGACGAGGTGCTGCTGACCGCCGCGCAGACCGTCCTGGCCGTGGTGCTCCTGCTCGACCTGCGGTTCCTGCCCTGGAAGGCCGGGCTGCTGTTCGCCTTGTTCGCCGTCCAGTTCGCCCTCCCCGGCGAGTCCGCCCGGGTCGCGCTGAGCTGGGTCTACCTCGCCCTGGCCGTCCCGCTCCTCGCCGTGCGCCTGCGCCAACTCCCGCCGACCGTCCGCGCCTTGGCGGGCCGCATCGAGGGCGATCCGCACTAGCACCAGTGGCTCGGCTCGATTGGTCGACCGGGAAATTGATCGGCTGCTGGTAGTCCGTCAGGCTGTCTCCGAGTTCTGATCTTGGAGGTGGTCGTGGGGCGTCGTCCGGGAGTGTTCGTCCGGCCGGTGAGCATGGAGGAGGGCCGGCGGCTGCAGCGGATCGGCCGGACGTCGCGATGGCGTGAGTTCCTCGGCCTGCTCAAGGCCCTGCGCTCCCGCTGGCCCGGGGAGAAGCCTTACGTCGTGCTGGACAACTTCTCCCCGCACAAGCACCCGAACGTGCGGGCCTGGGCAGCGGACAACGAGGTCGAGCTGGTCTTCCTGCCCACCTACGGCTCGTGGCTGAACTGGATCGAGTCCGAGTTCGCGGCACTTCGTTACTTCGCGCTCAACGGCACCGACCACCGCAGCCACGCCGAGCAGAACGCCGCCATCAACGTCTACATCCGCTGGCACAACGCATGCTCCGAGCCCAAGTCCAACTTCGCCCTGGGCTCGCCGATCCGCAGTTGGACCGAGTATCCAGCCAGGGCCGCGTAGCGCGTCACGTCTCGGTTTGGCCTCGGGGCGCCCGGATCCTCGGCAGGCCGAAGCCCGTCATCTGCTTCTCCTCGTAGGAGAGGAAGCCCATCTGCCGATAGAAAGCGTGGTTCCTCTTCCCCTCCGGTGTCGACTCATGGTCGGTGGACAACAGGAAGAAGCGACAGTGCGCGTACCGCTCCATCAGGTGTTCAAGCAACGCCCGGCCGATCCCCTGCCGGTGGAACCTCGGGTTGACCAGCAGGTCCTGGACGTAGCAGATGCTTTCATCGTCGGAGACCGTCCTGGCTAGGCCAAGGAGCACGCCTGACTCATCGCGGGCAGTGATGACCAGGTGCGAGTTGGCCAGACCGCGACAGAGCTTGTCGACGTCGCAGGTGTACCCCTCCCACCCGACCGAGACGTAGAGCCCGAACATCTCCTCCGGGTCGAACTCTGTTTCCTCCGCAATCACCACGCCGGACTCTCCAACTCAAGTCAGCCGCCTCGCGCCGGCACGGCCAGGGACTCAGGACTGCGCTGCCTGCGACTTCCCCACCCGGGCGGCAAGCAAGGCGGTTCCCTCCATCTGCCGTCCAGCATGCATCCTCTATTGATCTTGCCGGATGCACAACGCATGCCGGTCTCCAGGTTGGCGCCCCGCAGAGATCAATTACCCGGTCGACCAATCGAGACGCGCCACTAGTTTGTGCGCGGGGGCAGCCGCCGGCCGACGACGAGTTCCGGGCGGATGCGGATCCGGACGGCCCCGGGGGTGCGGCCTACGGCGGGGCCCACTTGGGCGCGGCCGAGGACGGTGACGTACCAGCCGGAGCCGTCCACGCCGTCCACCTCGTCGGCCTCGAAGGCGATCACGGCGTCGTCCACGGCCCGGGCGAGTTCGGAGCCGGCCGGGGCCGAGAGCAGCACTCCGCCGCCGTCCGACAGGTCGAGCCGGAAGGACACCGGCAGCACCGCCGGGAGGGCGCGGATGGTGTAGACCACCCGGCCGACCGCGGCCCTGGCCAGCAGTTCCAGCGCCCGCTCCCGGTCCAGTTCGAGCAGGTCGTGATCACCGTTCATGCCCTCGATGCTCGCCCCGGCGGTGGCGGCGCCGCGAGGGCCGATGGTCCCGCCGGGGGTCCCGGGCCCGGACGTCGCGTCAGCCCCGGAGGGAGCGCAGGTGCCCCGGCTGCGCGGCGGCGGCCGCCTGGCGCAGCTCGGTGGAGATCAGCGCGGCCTGCACCCGCCGCTCCACGCCCAGCTTGGCGAGCAGCCGCGAGACGTGGTTCTTCACCGTCTTCTCGGCGAGGTAGAGCCGTTCGCCGATCTGCCGGTTGGTCAGGCCCTCCCCGATCAGCGCCAGCACCTCCTGCTCGCGCACGGTCAGCGCGGGCCCGGTGGTGACGGGCTGCGCGGGCTCGGCGTCACTGCGCAGGCGGTTGAGCAGCCGGGTGGCGGCGCCCGGGTCCAGCATCGAGCGGCCGGAGGCGACGGTCCGCACGGCGGCCACCAGGTCGGTGCCGCTGATCTGCTTGAGCACGTACCCGGCGGCGCCCGCCATGACGGCGTCCAGCAGCGCCTCCTCGTCGTCGAAGGAGGTCAGCATCAGGCAGGCCAGGCCGGGCATCCGGGAGCGCAGTTCGCGGCAGACCGACACCCCGTCGCCGTCGCCCAGCCGGACGTCCAGCACCGCCACGTCGGGCCGCAGCGCGGGCACCCGGACGAGCGCCTGCTCGGCGGTGGCGGCCTCGCCGACCACCTCCAGATCGGGCTCGCCGTCCAGCAGGTCGTGCACCCCGCGGCGCACCACCTCGTGGTCGTCCAGCAGGAACACCCGCACCGGCGCCGGTGCCCCGGCGCCCGCCGTCTTGGTCGCCATCACGCGGCTCCACCTTCGTCACCCCCGCACACTCCCGGCAGGGCCCAGGGCATCATCGCCCACCGGCCGCCGCAGGGCCCAGGGCCCAACGACCCCATTCGGGCGAGCGCGCGGGCGGCGCGGCCCCCGCAGGAGCCGCGCCGCCCGTAGGCCCTGTCCGGCCGATCTTGCCGGACAGGGCCGAGGGGAGGGGCCGTCAGCGCCGCCGCGCGCTGCCGAGGCCCGCCAGCAGGAAGGCCAGCGCCACCCCGGCCCCGCTGACCGCCGCGAGCGCCACCCGGGAGCCGACGGCGCCCTCGTCCGACAGCAGGATCGCCACCGCCCCCAGCGAGGCGACGGCGGCGCCGACGACCAGCCACCCCGCGAGGGTGACGGCGGCGGGGCGGCCGGAGCGCGGCGCCGGCCGGGCGCCCAGGGCCGCCCAGCGGGCGGCGGCCTCGTGCTGCTCCCCGCGCCGGTCCCACCGGGCGCGGACCCGCAGCGCCGCGCCGCCGACCAGCCCGGCGAGGGCGATCTGCGCGGCGGGCCGCCAGTCGGGCAGGGCGAGCAGCAGCCCGCCGGCCATGGCGAGGGCGGCCCACCACAGGACGCAGGCCGCCGCGGCCGTGCGGGTGGAGCGGGGCCGGTCGGCGCCGGCCTGGAGGTCGGCGATGGCGGGCAGGTACCAGACGCAGCCGCTCGCGGTGAGCGCGGCGGTGCCGATGGCGAGGACGGTGTGGGTCATGGGGCCGGCCTTCCAGGTCGCGAGGGGGAGCCGTCCCCGCCCGTGACGGGGGCGTGGGCGGGGACGGCGGTCGGTGGGTGTTCGGAGCGGGTGGCCGGGGCGCGCCCGGCCTCGGGTCAGCTGTCCACGGCGGACCGCTCGCGCTCCGCCCTGGTCTGCGGCAGGTCGTACTTGGCCGGGGTCACGTCGCCCAGGTGGGTGGCGGGCTTGCCGGTGTTCTCCAGGACGTCCAGGGCGGCGATGTCGGGGTGGTGCAGGTCGAAGGCCGGGGATTCGGAGCGGATCCTCGGCAGCCGGACGAAGTTGTGCCGGGGCGGCGGGCAGGAGGTGGCCCACTCCAGCGAGCGGCCGTAGCCCCACGGGTCGTCGGCCTCGACCTTCTCGCCGTACTTGGCCGTCTTCCAGATGTTGTAGAGGAACGGCAGGATCGACAGCCCGAGCAGGAAGGAGAAGATGGTGGACAGGGTGTTGAGCGTGGTGAAGCCGTCCGAGGCCAGGTAGTCGGCGTAGCGGCGCGGCATGCCCTCGGCGCCGAGCCAGTGCTGGACCAGGAAGGTGCCGTGGAAGCCGACGGTGAGCGTCCAGAAGGTGATCCGGCCGAGCCGTTCGTCGAGCTTCTTGCCGGTCATCTTGGGCCACCAGAAGTGGAAGCCGGCGAACATCGCGTAGACCACGGTGCCGAACAGCGTGTAGTGGAAGTGGGCGACGACGAAGTACGAGTCGGAGACGTGGAAGTCGATCGGCGGGGCGGCGAGCAGCACGCCGGTGAGGCCGCCGAACAGGAAGGTGACCAGGAAGCCGACCGTCCACAGCATCGGTGTCTCGAAGCTGAGCGAGCCCTTCCACATGGTGCCGACCCAGTTGAAGAACTTGACCCCGGTCGGGACGGCGATGAGGAAGGTCATGAAGGAGAAGAACGGCAGCAGCACCTGCCCGGTGACGTACATGTGGTGCGCCCACACCGTCACCGACAGGCCGGCGATGGCGACGGTGGCGGCGATCAGCCCCGCGTAGCCGAACATCGGCTTGCGGCTGAAGACCGGGATGATCTCGGAGATGATCCCGAAGAACGGCAGCGCCAGGATGTACACCTCGGGATGGCCGAAGAACCAGAACAGGTGCTGCCAGAGCATCGCCCCGCCGTTGGCCGGGTCGAAGACGTGCGAGCCGAACTTGCGGTCGCATTCGAGGGCGAGCAGGGCGGCGGCGAGGACGGGGAAGACCAGCAGCACCAGCACCGAGGTGAGCAGCACGTTCCAGCAGAAGATGGACATCCGGAACATGGTCAGCCCGGGTGCGCGCATGCAGATGATCGTGGTGATGAAGTTGACGGCGCCGAGGATGCTGCCGAAGCCGGAGAGCGTCACGCCCATGATCCACATGTCGGCGCCGACGCTGGGCGAGTGCACGGCGTCGGACAGCGGCGCGTAGAGGAACCAGCCGAAGTCGGCGGCGCCCTGCGGGGTCGCGAAGCCGGCGGCGGCGATCAGCGAGCCGAACATGAACAGCCAGAAGGACAGCATGTTCAGGCGCGGGAAGGCGACGTCCGGGGCGCCGATCTGCAGCGGCATGATCCAGTTGGCGAAGCCGGTGAACAGCGGCATCGCGAAGAGCAGCAGCATCACCGAGCCGTGCATGGTGAAGGCCTGGTTGAACTGCTCGTTGGAGAGGATCTGCGTTCCGGGCCGGGCGAGTTCGGCGCGCATGACCAGCGCCAGGACACCGCCGATCAGGAAGAACCCGAACGCCGACACCAGGTACATGGAGCCGATCGTCTTGTGGTCGGTGGTGGTCAGCAGTCTGACCACGGCCGAACCGGGCCGTTTCGGCCGGACCGACGGCTGCGGTACGGAGGTTGGCGGTGGCGTGGGGTCGCCCTGTGCCGGGGTGGCGCTCAAGGACGCACTCCTTAGGAACGTCGTGCGAATGGCTGGCGATCCATGATCCGAACGCACCGCCCCCGCCCCCTAGGGCCGTTCGACCCGCGCCCCCGGGGCCGCACGGCCCGCGTTCCGGCGCCCGGACCGGGACCTCCGGTGGCCGTCGGTCCCGCCCCGGCCCCTCGGGCGGCGCTCACCGCGCCGACGAGCACCGCTGGAGGAACGCCGGAACCGCCCCGGCGCCCGCGCCCCGGAGCGCCCCCGCCCGGCCCCGTCCGCCCCGGGGCCCGCACCCCCGGCCCCGGCCCTCCGCCGCGCCCCGCCGGCCCCTCCCACCCCGCCCCACCGGCCACGACACCGCGCCCGCCGGCCGCCACCGCAGCCGGCCGCCGCCTCCCCCGGGTGTCCCCTCCCCCAGGTGCCCGAAGTGTGAGGGTCGCGTGAGCGAAACAGGACGATTCCGTGCCCTACAGATCGGATCGGCCGTCAAGTAGCCTGCGGCCACGCCCGCACCGCACCGGTCACGCCCCCGCTCGGACACGCCCTGGCCCCCACCCACGCCCCGGAGGTACGCCGATGCCCCTGGCCCAGCCCGCCGCCCCCACCCGGCCGCGCTTCTCCGTCCTCGGCCCGCTGACCGGCGAAGCGGACGGCCGCCCGCTCGCCCTCGGCCCGCTGAAGCAGCGGCTGGTGCTGGCCGTCCTGCTGAGCCGCGCCAACACGGCCGTCCCGGTCGACCTGCTCACCGACGCGGTCTGGCCCGAGGAGCCGCCGCGCACCGCCCGCAAGAACCTCCAGGTCTACATCTGCACGCTGCGCACCCTGCTCGGCCGCGACCCCGGGCCCGAACGGCTGGTCCACACCGCCGGCGGCTACCTGCTGCGGGTCGCCGAACCCGAGCTCGACGTCCTCCAGTTCCGCGCCCTCGCCCGGGCCGGCCGGGCCGCCGCCGACAGCGGCGCGCTCGCCCCCGCCGCCCGGCTGCTGCGCCAGGCCCTCGACCTGTGGCAGGGCCCGCCGCTCGCCGACCTGCGCTGCTCGCCCGCCGTCCAGGCCGAGGCCGACCGGCTGGAGGCCCGCTGCCTCGGCGTCCACGAGGACTGGGCGGAGACCGAGTTGGAGCTCGGCAACGCCACCGCCGTCGCCGAGGAACTCGCCGACCTGGCCGAGCGCCACCCGCTGCGCGAACGCCTCCAGGCCGCCCGGATGAACGCCCTGCACCTGTCCGGCCGCCAGCCCGAGGCGCTCGCCGTCTACGACACCCACCGCCAGCTGCTCGCCCGCGAGTTGGGCCTCGAACCCAGCCCCACCCTGACCGCCCGCTACCGGCAGCTGCTCGCCCACGGCCCGGCCCGCCCCGCCACCGCCCGGCCGGCGCAGCACCCCGGCCCGAGCGGCGCACTGCTGCCCGCCGACGCCACCGACTTCACCGGCCGGAGCCACGAACTGCGCGACCTGATCGATGCGTTGGCGGAGGGCGGCGAGCGCGTCGCGGTCCTCTCCGGCCCGGCCGGCATCGGCAAGACCGCCCTCGCCGTGCACGCCGGACACCTGCTCGCCGACCGCTTCCCCGACGGCCGGCTGCTGCTCCGGCTGCGCGCCGAGGACGGCACCCCGCGCCCGCTCGCCGACATCCTCGCCGAACTCGCCGCCCTCACCGGCCGATCCGGCCCCAGACCGGCCGACCCGGCCCAGGCCGCCGCGCTCTGGCGCGCCTCCCTGGCCGGACGCCGGATGCTGCTGATCCTCGACGACGCCCCCGGCGAGGCCGTGGTCCGCGAACTGCTGCCGGGCTTCGGCCCGAGCGCCACCCTCGTCACCTCGCGCAGCCAACTCGCCGGACTGGCCTCGGTGCACCGGGTCACCGTGCCGCCCTTCGCCCCCGCCGAGGCGCTCGACCTGCTCGGCCGGATCGTCGGCACCGGCCGGACCGGCACCGACCGCGCGGCCGCCGCCCGGATCGTCGAGGCCTGCGGGCTGCTGCCGCTCGCCGTCCGGGTCGCCGGCACCCGGCTCGCCGTCCTGCGCCACCTGCCGCTCGCCGAGTACGCGGCCCGCCTCGCCGACCCGGCCGGCGCCCTGGACGAACTCGTCGCCGGGGACGTCACCGTCCGCGCCCGCCTCGACTCCGGCTGGCGCGACCTCACCGACCAGGGCCGCCTCGCCCTCGGCCGGCTCGCCGCCCTCCCGCTCTCCCTGCTGTTCACCCTCCCCGAGGCCGCCGCCGCCCTCGGCCGCCCCGAACGCCTCGCCCTGCGCACCCTGGAGGCCCTCACCGACACCGGCGCCGTCACCTCCCCCACCGGCGAGGTCACCGCCCACGCCGCCCTCTACGCCCTCCCCCGCCTCACCCACCTGCACGCCCGCGAGCACAGCACCGTACTGGCCGACAACCTCAACTGAGCCCGCCGCGCCGGCCGGCGCCCCTCGGGCCGAGCGTCAGCATGTCCAGCAACTCCCCGCCCTCCAGGCCCTGTTCGGCAGCGTGCAGGGCCAGCAGGACGCCCGCCGCCCCGGTGTGCAGGTCCGCCGAGAACCGCCGCAGCCGCATCCCGGGGACGAGCAGCCCCTCCGGCCGCGCGACCAGGTGCCACTGGAGCTTGCGGACCTGCTCGCGGACGGCGTCCCGGGCCGCCGGCCCGCCCAGCCGGTCCAGCGCCAGCAGCAGCCCGGCGCGGCCCCGGAACAGCCCGGGCTCGCGGACGAATCCGGGTGCGCAGACCCGCCGCACGTCGGCGAGGAACTCCTCGGACCCGCCGAACTCCCGGAACCCGTCGAACTTCCCGAACTCCTCGGACCCGATGCCGCCGAGCGCCTGGTACTCCTGGGCGACGAGCGCGATCCCGCTGCTGCCGCGGTCGAGGTAGGCGAGCCTCCGCCCCCGGTCGAGGACCTGCACCGACCCGTCGGGCACCCGTACGCACTGCGCCACGGCGCGCTCCAGCGCCTCGCGCCCGGAGGCCAGCAGCCAGTCCTCGCCGGTCCGCTGGTACAGCCGCAGCTGGACGAGGGCGATCCCGGCGAGGCCGTACAGCAGTCCGGCCGCCGTCGGCGCGCCGAGCCCCGGGACGGTCTGCCCGCGCAGCACCGCGTCGAGCGCCCGCGCGTCGGCGAGGGCGTCCGCGAGTTCGCGCCGGCTGCCGAGGGCGTCTGCGAGCCGCAGCCGGGCGAGCGCGGCGCCGGCCCGGCCGCCGTGGAGGGCGACGGTGGGCGCGGGCCGGGCCTGCCGGGCCTGTGCGGCCAGTTCGGCGGCCTCGTCGCCGCGGCCGACCCGGGCGAGCACGGCCGCCACGCCGAGCGGCCCGTCGAAGAGCCCGCCTGCGCCCGGTCTCGGGCCGCGCCGCCGCATCGCCGCGATCAGCCAGTCCGCGTACTCGTCGGGGCAGGGCGCCCCGGCCCGGTGCAGCGCGTACAGGACGCCGGCGGCGCCGTGGGCGACACCGGTGCCGCCGTCGGCGAATCCGGCCGGGTCGCCGGGGAAGAGCCGGTCCGGCCGGTCGGGGGTGGCCCCGGCGTGGATGCCGGCGACGAGTTCGTTCCTGGCGGCGTCGAGGGTGGGCCCGGCGAGGAGTTCGCGGACCCGCCGTTCGCCGACCGGTTCCACCGGCGCCACGGCGCCCGGCCGCACCGGTCCCTCCTCCGGCCCGAGGCCGAACCAGCGCCGTGCCCGCCGTTCCAGCGCGGGCAGCTTGCCGGGATCGCGTTCGGCCAGCTCCATCACGGGCATCAGCAGCATCAGCCAGGTGGCCCAGAGCATGTGGCGGTCGGCGTCGGCCCCGTCGAGCCCGGGCGGGGGCTGCAACCCGCCCGCGCCGGCGAGCGGGACACGGCGGCCGGTGAGCTCCTCCGCGTACTCGAAGTCGACGAGCACCACCGAACCGTCCGGACGGACGATCACATTGGCCGGGTGCAGGTCGCCGAACCGGACGCCCCGCTCGTGCAGGGCGCCGAGCGCCTTCTCCAGCCCGGCCACGACCCCGGCCACCCAGTGCGCGTACTCGGCGCGCTGTCCGGCGGTGCAGTCCTGGTGCACCAGCGGGTAACGGCGGATCGCCTCGGCGAACAGCTGGACGCCCTCGATGTGCTCCTGGACCAGGAAGGTGTGCTCCCAGACCGTCCGGACCTCGTGCAGCCGGGGCACGCAGTCCAGACCGGCGAGCCGTTCCAGCGCCCACTGCTCGCGCCGCAGCCGGGTGACGGCGTCGTCCCCGGCGGCGTCCAGCCCGGCGTGCGGGCGGGCCTCGCGCAGCACCACCCGCTCCCCGGTGGTCCGGTGCTCGGCGAGGTAGATCCCGCCGGCGTTGGAGAACTGCAGCACCTCGACGATCCGGTACGGCAGGTCGCCGCCGGCCGCCTCCCGGGCGGCCAGGTGCGGGCGCAGCTCCTCGGGCGGTTCGACCCAGGCGGGCAGTTGGAACACCGGGTCGCGCCGGTCGGGGACCAGCTCGCCGGACGGGTCGCGCAGCGCGGGCACGGGCCGCCCGTCCTCGTCCTGGCACCACAGCTCGACGAACGCGCCGTAGCGCACGTACACGGGGGCCGTGCCGATCCGCAGGTCGGTGAGCACGTACGGCCCCAGGCGGCCCGCCAGCACCTCGGCCAACTCCGCCGCCACGGCCAGGAACTCCTCCTCCGACCCCGGGTAGACGGTGACGAACTTGCCGCTGCTGCCGCGCCCCATGTACTTGCCGTTCGCGACCCGCAGCGCCTCGTCGCTGCGCAGGAACTTGAACGTCGTGCGGCGCGCCGTGCAGACCCGCGCGACGGCCCGCAGAGTCGCCTCGGCCTCCTCCGGCACGGTCGAGACGTGGATCTTCCAGCCCTGCTCCGGCAGCCGGGCGCCGTCCGGCCGCAACGCCGTCCACAGCCCGCGCCGCTCGCGCCGCCACCCGGCGGGCGGTGCGCCGAGCCCCAGCGGGTACCGGCCGGCCCGGTCGCGGAGCCGCCCCGGGGTGTCGTAGTACATCGGATCGGCGAGGCAGTACAGCTGGGTCTCCTGGGCGCCGGCCATGGCGCGCCTCCTCTTCCGGGTCGTCTTCCAAGCTCTTCCGGGTCATTCGTCTCCCGGGCCGCCGGGCCGTTCAGCCTGCGGGCGCCGGTAGCGGTGCCGGGACCGGCGCCGGGCCGCGCCGGACCGGCGGCGCCCAGGTGACCACGGCCGCGCAGAGCGAGATGGCGAGGGCCAGCAGGGCGAAGGTCCGGGTGCCGCCCAGGGCGCCGAGCAGCGCGCCGCCCACCAGCGGGCCGAACGGCTGGACCAGGGTGGACAGGAAACCGGCGGCGCTCTGCACCCGGCCGATCCGGTCGGGCGGCGCGGCGAGCAGCATGCCGGAGACGAAGCCGATGCTGGCGACCGTGGACAGGCACATGCACACCGCGCAGAGCAGCCCGATCAGCAGCGGGATCCGGGTGAGCACCAACACCCCGGCGGTGGCGGCGGCCGCCCAGCAGCTGAGCGCCACCAGCCTGCCGTCACTCGCCCCGGGGCGCGCTCTGGGCCCAGTCCGGGCCTCCAGCCTCGGGGCGAGCAGCGCGCCGGCCAGGGCGCCGGCCGCGGTACAGGAGACCACGGTGCCGCCGCCGATCCCGGAACGGCCGCCGTCGGAGGCCACGGCCAGGGTGGTGAACATCAGCGCGCTGAACGCGAAGTTCATCCCGAGCCCGAAGATCAGCAGCAGGGTGCGCAGGTAGGGCTGGCGCCAGATGAAGCTGAGTCCGGCGGTCAGTTCGCCGCGGCTGAACGCCGCGCCGCTCCTGGCGGCGGGCACCGAGCGGGTCCGCATCAGCGCGACGCAGACGGTGGAGAGCAGCAGCCCGACGCCCTCCGCGAGGAACGGCAGCACCGGGTGCCAGGCGAACAGCGCGCCGCCGGCGATCGGCCCGACCAGCCGGGCGGCGGCGCCGCGCGCCTGCATCCGGGACGACGCCGCGCGGACCTGCTCGCGCGGCACCACCGCGCGCAGCAGGCCGCCGGCGGCGGGCCCGTAGGCGCTGGTGATGAGCGCCCCGGCGGCGGCCACCAGCAGCACCAGCGGCAGCGGGGTGTGGCCGCGCAGGACGGCGATCACCAGCGCGGTGACGGCGAGCAGGCTGCCGACGTCGCACACCCGCATCAGCCGGCGCCGCTCGATCCGGTCGGCGATGACGCCGCCGGGCAGCATGGTGAGCAGCAGCGCGCCGATCGAGACGGTGCCGATGGCGCCCGCCTGGGCGGCCGATCCGGTCTCCCGCAGGACGAGCAACGGCAGGGCGATAGAGGCGAGTTGGGAGCCGAGCGAGGCCATCAGGCCGCCGACCCAGAGCAGCCGGAAGTCCCGGTTGCGGGAGAGCGAGGTGGGCTCCATGGCCGTCCTCCGGGGTGGGGGGTGGAATCGGGCCGGGGCGGTCCCGCACCGGCGGGACCGCCCCGGAAGCCAATCACTGCCCGGCGGCCGGGGGCGGTGGTGCGCCCGCCCCCGCGCCGGACACCGCTGACCTGCCGCTGGTCAGGCGGAGGTCTCGGCGGAGCTGACGTAGCTGATCAGGCTGAAGCAGCTGCCGTCGGAGGCCTCCTGGAGGACCTTCATCGCCTGGAGGTCCAGGACGTTGGCGGCGTGCGCCTCGACCTCCGGGGTCTCCTCGCTGTCCTCGCCGACGATCGGGTCGATGTTCTCGGCCATGGCTGAACTCCCTTCACTGGGTTGATCGGTGGGGGTTCGACGGGTGGTGGCCCGCCGTGGTGAAGACGGTAGGCAGGCGGGGCTGCGCACGGCCTGGGAACCGGTACGGCACCGGTATGGCCGCAGGTCGGGGAGCCGACGGCGGCGCCGTCCGGCCTGCCGCACCCGTCCGCCGGGCCCGCGCACCCGCTCCGGGCTGCGGCCATACCGCCGGCAAGGCGGCCGCGAACCGGGCCCGAAGCCGGGCCGGGGAGCCTGGCCCGGCACGCCCGCACGCCCGGCTCCGACCACGCCCACCCCGGCTCCGTGCGCACCCCGGCTCCGCGCACACCCCGACTCCATGCGCACCCCGACCCCGCGCACTCCCCCAACCCCACGTACTCCCCGATGCACTCCCCGCACCGCGAAGGACTAGCGAAGGACTGCCACCATGCCCTGCCCGCTCTGCGCCCAACTCGCCAGCACGAACGACCAGTTCTGCCCCGCCTGCGGCACCCCCCGGGCCGCCGCCCTCGACCTGGCCGCCGAGGAGCGCAAGCTGGTGACGGTGGTCTTCTGCGACCTGGTCGACTCCACCGCCCTGTCCGGCGCGCTCGACCCGGAGACGCTGCGCGAGGTGATCCTGCGCTACTTCGAACGGATGCACCGTCAGATCGAGGCGCACGGCGGCACCTTGGAGAAGTTCATCGGGGACGCGGTGATGGCGGTGTTCGGCGTCCCGGTGATCCGCGAGGACGACGCCCACCGGGCGCTGGCCGCCGCGCTCGCCATGCTGGAGGACCTGGAGGACCTCAACACCGAGCTGGACGCCACCCTCGGGGTGCGCCTGGACGTCCGGATCGGTGTCAACACCGGCCAGGTGGTGGCGGGTTCGGACGCCTCGGCGCGCCAGGCCCTGATCTCCGGCGAGACCGTGAACATCGCCGCCCGGCTGCAGACCCAGGCCGCCCCCGGCCAGGTGCTGATCGGCCCGCAGACCCTGCGCGCGGCGGGGCCGGCCGCCCAGGTGCACGAGGTCGGCCCGCTGCGGCTCAAGGGCAAGACCGAGCCGGTCACCGCGTACCGCCTGGTCGGGCTGGACGAGGACGACCCCGAGCTGCTGCGCCGCTTCGACGTCCCGCTGGTCGGGCGGGAGCGTGAACTCGCCCAACTGGACGCCGCGCTGGCCCGGGTGTCCGGCGGCCAGGGCGCCGAACTGCTGCTGGTCGTCGGCGAGGCCGGGATCGGCAAGACCCGGCTGGTGCGCGAGTGGCAGGAGCGGACGGGCCGGCACACCGCGCGCTGCGGCACCGGCCGCTGCCGCAGCTACGGCGAGCAGGGCGTCCTGACCCCGCTCGCGGAGGCCGTCGGGGCCCTGCTCGGCGGCCCGGGGACGCCTGCGCCCGCCGAGGCGCTGGACCGGCTGGCGCAGGCCACCGCGCCCGGGGTGAGCGCCGAACAGTCCCTGGACCGGCTGGCCGCGGTCCTGCGCGGGCGGACCGTCGAGCGCCCGGCCGTGCTGGTCCTGGACGACTGCCAGTGGGCCGGCCCGGTGCTGCTGGACGCCGCCGAGCGGCTGGTCGCCGCCCTCGGCCAGGCCCCGGTGCTGCTGCTGTGCCTGGCCCGGCCGGAGCTGCCGGCCTCCCGCCCGGAGCTGCCGGCGCTGCCGGTCGGCGGCCTGTCCTGGGACGAATCGGCGCTGCTGGCCGCCCAGTTGACGGAGCTGAGCGCCCACCAGGACGCGGTGCCGACCCGGCTGCTGGAGCGGGCCGAGGGCAACCCGCTGCACCTGGAGGAGCTGCTGGCCGCCCTCACCGAGGCGGACGGCCCCGCCCTCGCCGACGAACTCCCGCCCACCGGCCGGGCGCTGCTCAGCGCGCGGATCGACGACCTGGAGCGCGACGAGCGCACCACCCTGGACCTGGCCGCCGTGCTCGGTCGCGCCTTCACCGCCGCCGAACTCGCCCAGCTCGCCCGCGGCGGCGCCGACCAGGACGCCTTCGCCGACCCGGAGGACGACGTCTTCACCGGTCCGTTCGACGGCCTCCCCGGCCTGCCCGCGGGCGACGACACCCCGCCGCGGCTGCACGCCGCGCTGGCCCGGCTGGCCGAGCGCCGCCTGGTCGAACCGGCCGGCACCAGCTTCCGGTTCAGCAGCGGCCTGGTCCAGGAGTCGGTCTACCAGTCGATGTCCAAGCGGGCCCGCGCCGAGCGCCACGAACGCGCCGCCGACCTGCCGGCCGTCCGCGCCGCCGGGGACGCCGCCGTCGGCGGCCACCTGGAGCGCGCCCACCGCTACCGGCTCGAACTCGGCCTGCTGGACGCCCGGACGGACGCCCTGCGCACCCGCGCGGCGGCCGCCCTCGGCGTGGCCGGCGCCCACGCCCTCGCCCACGCCGACCTGCCCGCCGCCACCGACCTGCTGGAGCGCGCCGTCCGGCTGCACTACCCGAACGAGCGCACCGCCGGCCCGACGCTGCGCCGCCTCGGCGAGGCCCGGCTGGCGCTCGGCCGAGCCGACGAGGCCCTGCCCGTCCTGGCGCAGGTCCGCGACTCGGCCGCCGACCCGCTGGACGCCGCGCACGCCCGGCTCGCGCTGGCCGCGCGCGGCCTGCCGCCCGGCCCGGAGCAGCCCGCCGCCACCGCCCGCGCCGTCCTCCCGCTCTTCATCGACCTGCGGGACGACCTGGGCCAGGCCCGGGCCGGGCTGCGCCTGGCCGAGGAACACCTGCTGGCGGGCCGGCACACCGAGGCGGAGCGGCTGCTGGACGACGCCCTCGACCACGCCGCCCGCACCGACGCCGAGCTGGACCGGGCCGCCGTACTGGCCGCGCTGGCCGCCTCCCTGCTGGCGGGCCCCGAGCCCGTCCCGAACGCCGTCTTCCGGCTGCGGGCCCTGCTGGCCGGGCACGGCGCCGGCCACCGGACGGTGCGGGTCGCGCTCAACGGCCCGCTGGCCGTCCTGCTCGCCCTGCGCGACCGGCCCGGCGAGGCCGAACTGCTGCTGGCCGAGGCCAACGGCCTGGCGGGCGAGCTGTCGCTGGCCGACGCGATGGTCTCGCTGCCGGCCCTGACCGCCCAGGCCGCGGCGGCCACCGGCCAGACCGGGCAGGCGCTGGACCTGCTCGCCGACGCCGCCGAGGTCGCCCGCCGGCTGGGCAACGCCGCCCCGCTGCCCCGGCTCGCCCTCACCACCGCCCGCGCCCTGCTGGACACCGACCGCCCGGGCCCGGCCGCCCGCCACCTGGACGGCGTCGACGCCACGTCCGCGCTGCCGCCGGTGCTGGCGATCGAGCTGGACGCGCTGCGCGGCCGGCTCGCCGCCTCCCGGGGCGAGGCCGACCCGGCGCTGGAGCTGACCGCGGCCGCCGCCCAGGCCGCCGAGGCCACCGAGTCGCTGCTGCTCCAGGCGCTCACCGCGCTGGACCGCGCCCACGCGCTGCTGCTGCTCGACCGGCGCGCCGAGGCCGCCGTGGCGGCCGCCACCGCCCGGGACCGGTTCGCCGCCAAGGGCCACCTGCCGGGCGTGCGCCGGGCCGAGCGGCTCGGCGGCGCCCGGTGAGCGGCCCGGCCGGCCTCACCTGGAGCCTGCGCGGCCGGGCCGCCGCGGACCTGCCGGTGCTCGCCGACACCACCGCCCACGACACCACCGGCCCCGACACCACCGGTCCCGGCGGCGGGGGCACCGGCAAGGGTGTGCGGGTGTGCGTCGTGGACTCCGGCATCGAGCCGGACCACCCGTTGGTCGGCCCGCTGAACGGCTCCTGGGTGGTGGTCAAGGACCCGACGACCCGGGAGCTGGTGGTCCGCCCCGACCGCACCGGCGACACCTGCGGCCACGGCACCGCCTGCGCGGGCATCATCCGCCGCACCGCCCCGGACTGCGAGCTGTACAGCGTCCGGGTGCTCGGCGAACGCTTCACCGGCACCGGCGACATGCTGATCACCGGGCTGCGCTGGGCCGTCGAGCAGGGCTTCGACGTCGTCAACCTCAGCCTCTCCACCACCCGGACCCGCTTCCTGGAGGAGCTGCACGCGATCGCCGACGACGCCTTCTTCGCCCGCACCGCGATCGTCGCCTCCGCCCACAACACCCCGGTGGAGAGCTACCCCTGGCGGTTCTCCTCGGTCATCTCGGTCGGCAGCCACCAGGAGGACGACCCGGCCCTGCACCTGTACAACCCGGCGCCGCCGGTCGAGTTCTTCGCCCCCGGCCAGAACGTCCGGGTCCCCTGGCTCGGCGGCTCCACCATCCGCACCACCGGCAACAGCTTCGCCACCCCGTACGTCGCCGGGCTGTGCGCCCGCATCCTGTCCGGCCACCCGAGGCTGACGACCTTCCAGCTGAAGAGCGCGCTCTACCTCACCGCAGCCAACGTCCAGGTCGGCCCCGGTGCCGGTCCTCACCGTCCCCCAGGCGGGAGTTCGACGACCGGGCCCACCCCGTCCACCCCCATCACGGAGGCGCCCGATGACCCTCAGCACTGATCCCGCCGTCGACCCGCTGGCCCGCGAGCTGCTGCAGTCCGTGGTGGACGTGGCCCGAGCGATCTTCGGCGCCGAGGCCGGTTCGGTCTGCCTGCTCGACGAGGCGGCCGGGGAGCTGGTGTTCCAGGCCGTCTCGGGGCGCGGCGAGGAGTCCCTGGTGGGCCGCCGCTTCCCGGCGGGGAGCGGCATCGCGGGCTGGGTCGCCGCCTCGGGCGAGCCGATGGTGGTCGACGACCTGGGCGCGAGCCGCACCTTCGACCGGGCCTTCGCCGAGTCCACCGCGTACGTTCCGAACGCGCTGATGGCGGCGCCGCTGACGCACGGCAGCAGGGTGCTGGGCGTCCTGGAGGTGCTGGACCCGGCCCCGCAGGCCCGGTCCAGCCTGCCCGAGCTGGACCTGCTCGCCCTGTTCGCCCGCCAGGCCGCCGCCGCCCTGCGGGTCATCGCCGAGCGCTCCCCGGCCCCGGCGGCGGTGCCCGACCGCGCCGCCGCCCTCGACCTGCTGGCCGACCTGGAGGAGCTGCTGCGCCGTCAGCCCTGACGCGGTGCCAACCGCGCGATCGATCCGCGCTCCAGCGCCGCGTACACCGCGCCGTCCGGGCCGACGGCGATGCCGTGCGGCTCGGCGGCCGGGCCGGGCAGCCGGTGGCCGTCGAGCTGCCCGTCCGGGCCGAGCACCCCGATCCGGCCGGCGCCCCACTCGGTGAACCAGAGCCGACCGTCCGGGCCGCAGGTGATCGCGTGCGGCCGGGCCGCCCGGTCGGCCAGCGGGTACTCGGTGACCTCGCCGTCCACCGTGATCCGGCCGACCAGCCCGCCGCCGATGCCGACGTACCAGAGCGCGCCGTCCGTCCCGGCGGTGATCCCGACGGGGGCGGTGCCCCCGGTGGGCAGCGGGTGGACGGTCACCTCGCCCCCGACGGTGATCCGGGCGACGGCGTCCGCCTGGTTGAGCGTGCACCAGAGCGCGCCGTCCGGGCCGGCCGTGATGAACGACGGGAAGGCCCCGGCCCGCGGCAGCGGGTACTCCGTCACCTCGCCCTCGACGGTGATCCGCCCGATCCGGTCGGCGTTCAGCTCGGTGAACCAGAGCGCCCCGTCGGGCCCCGCCGCGATCCCGTAGGGCCCGGCGCCCGCCGTCGGCACGGCGAAGGAGCGCGTCTTCCCGTCGGTGTCGATCCGTCCGATCCGGTGGTCGCGCATCCGGGTGAACCAGAGCGCGCCGTCCGGGCCGACGGCGAGCACCGCGGGCCCGCACTCCGGCGCCCCGAGGCCGTAGCGCTCGACCGTGCCGTCCGCCGCCAGCCGTCCGATCTCCCCGGCGTGCACCAGCGTGAACCACACGCCCCCGTCCGGCCCCACGGCGACCCCGTACGGTCCGGCCCCCTCCTCGGCGACCTCGATCAGCTCCGCGATCCGTGTCATGCGAACCCCCACCCTCACTATCGCGACTTTTATCGCATTAGTGATGCTCGCACGCCCGCCCCGCCCCCGGCAACCGGGTTACTCCCCGTTCCCCGCGCGGCGGGCCGCCCGCGGAGCGGGGACACCGCGCAGGACGGAGACGATGCCCACGCCGGCGGCGCACACCGGGACGGCGAGCAGGGCCCCGAGGATGCCGGCGATCCCGGAGCCGGCCACCACGGCGACCATGATGGTGGCCGGGTGCAGCTCCACCGTCCGGCTCTGGATGAGGGGTTGGAGCACGTTGCCCTCGAACAGCTGGACCGCCATCACCACGCCGAGCGCCCACAGCGCCGTCCCGATCCCGCCGTCGGCGAGCGCGACCAGCACGGACACCGCCCCGGACAGGAAGGCCCCGACGAACGGGATGTAGGCGCCCATGAACACCAGCGCGCCCAGCCCCGGCGCGCCGGGCACGCCGAGCGCCACCAGGCCGATGGTGATGAAGGTGGCGTCGATCAGCGCGATCAGCGAGGTGCCGCGCATGAAGCCGGCCATCGCGTCGAAGGCCCGCTCGGCACAGGCGATCACGGTCTCGGCGCTGCGCTCGGGCAGGTAGGAGCGGATCGTGTCGCCGGTGCGGTGGCCGTCCCGGAGGAAGAAGAACACCAGGGCGAGCGCCAGCACGCCGCCGGCGATCAGCTGGGTGGCCAGGCCCAGCCCGGACAGCACGCCGTTGGTGACGGTCGAGACCAGCGAGTTGGTCTCCCCCTTGGCGTTGTCCAGCGCGTGCCGGATCTTCTCCCCGGTCGGGCCGAGCCACGCGGCGAGCTGGTTGCCCGCCTGCTGGAGGGACTCGGCGATCTGCGGGGCGCTGTGCACCAGCGCGTTGACCAGCAGCGCGATCACCCCGCTGACAGCGGCGACCAGCAGCACGCAGGTGAGCCCGGCGGCCAGCCCCCGGTTCACGCCCCGCCGGACCATCCACGGCACCGCCGGGTAGAGCAGCGAGGCCCCCAGCAGCGCCAGCACCACCGGCACGGTCGCGGCCCGCAGCTCGACCAGCGCGAGGACCAGCAGCGAGGCGAGCGCGAGCAGCAGGATCACCGCCGCGGCCCAGGCGGCCGCCTGCCGGACCACCGGCGGCAGCATCAGGTACGGCCTGCGGGGGTCCGGCGCGGCCCCGCCCACGAACCGGGGCTCCACCGCCGGACCCTCCCCAGCCGGATGCTCCTCGGGCACGGCCACCTCCGCCTGGCTCGTCGACGAGTCCGAATCGCCCCGTCTCGGCGGACGATCCGTCAGCGTGCCCGCTTCCGGCCGTCTCCCCGGCGACAACGGCACGCCGCCGTCCGGCCGATCAAGGGTGGAGCCGATTCAATCCGCCCCCCGTCCGTCGCGTACAGAGCAGCCGGTGGAGCTCACCTCATCGGACGAAGCGCCCTGGCGGACACGTTCGAGCGCCGGACCTCAGTTCGCCCCGGAACGCCCCCGTCCACCCGGAGCGGCCGACCCCGTCCAGCAGGCGGCAGGCTCACCGGTGGCCGTCCAGGACGGCGCGCAGCACGCCGATCCGGTTGCTGGTGATGGAGGCGACCCCGGTGTCGCGCAGCCGGCGCATGGTGCGGCGCAGGTCGGCGGTCCAGGTGGAGACGGCGAGCCCGGCGTCCGCGGCGGCGGCGGTGAACTCGGGGGTGACCAGGCCGAACGGCGGGTTGAGGTAGCGCGGGCGCAGGTCGTCGAGCAGGGCGCGGACGGGCAGCCGGGGCTCCTTCCAGGTGAGGGCGATCTCGGCGCCGGGCGCCAGCGCGCGGACGGCGAGCATGGCGGTGGCGGGGCCGCAGAAGGAGACCAGCCCTTCGGCGCCGAGGCCGGTGACGACGGACCAGGTGGCGGCGACGGGGCCGGGATCGTCGAGGTCGATGAGCAGCCGGGGGCCTCCGGCGGCCGCGACGACCTTGACCGTCTCGGCGAGGGTCGGGACGGCGAGCGGCCCCCGGCGCAGTTCGTCGAGCTGCGCGGTGGTGACCCGGCCGATCGACCGCGGGTCGCCCCAGAGGCGTTCCAGGGTGCGGTCGTGCAGCAGGACGGGCACCCGGTCGCGGGTGAGCTGGACGTCCACCTCGACGGCGTCGGCGCCGGCGGCGAGCGCGGACTCGACGGAGGGCAGGGTGTTCTCGCGGTGGCGGTACGGGTCGCCGCGGTGCGCGACGGCGAGCACCCGGCGGCGGTCGGCGGCCGGTTCCCCGACCGCGCGGACGGCGCTCTGGGTGGTCGGCAGATGCGGGTGGGACATCCCGGGCGGGCCTCTCGTTCGGAACCGGTACGGACGGGGCTCGACGCGCCGTCGGCGCGCGGCACGCGGCTAACGACGCTCGATCATCACATTGGTGGACTTGATGACCGCGGTGGCGGGGGCGCCGGGGACGAGGTTCAGCTCCTCCGCCGACTCCCGGCTGATCAGCGACACCACCCGGAAGGGCCCCGCCTGGACCTCCACCTGGGCCGCGACGTCGCCGAGCACCACGTGGGTGACGATCCCGGGGAAGCGGTTGCGGGCCGAGGACGGACGACCCTCGGCCTCGGCGTTCTCCGGGCGGGCCAGCTCACGGGCGAAGGCGGCGAGGTCGACGCCGGGGATGATCCGGTGGCCGTGCTCGTCCCGCTCGGCCGCGACCCGCCCCGCGTCCACCCAGCGCCGCATGGTGTCGGCACTGACCCCGAGCAGCGCCGCGGCTTCACCGATGCGGTACGGGTTGACCGGCGCCTCGGACTGGCCCATGTACGACTCCTGACACTGACTCGGGAACTGCCCCGGGGCTGGCCCGGGGAACGTGGGACGGGAACGGGGACGCCGCACGCGCGGCGGGCCGTCGCCGTCATCCTGCCGTACCGGCGGCCGGGGCCGCCAAGCGAGGCGGGTCAGGGCTCGCCGAAGAGGTCGCGGCGCACCGCGTCCCCGGCGGTGAGGACGGCCCCGGCCAGCACCGCGCCGCCGCCCGCCGTACCGGGCCGGACCTCGGTGCGCAGCGGCGACAGCTCGGCCAGCCGCCGTTCGACCCGGCCGGCCAGTTCGGCGCCGCCGGCCCGGCCGAGCTCGCCGCCGAGCACCACGCAGCCCGGGTCGAGGACGACGCAGATGCTGGCGGCGCCGACCGCGATCCGCGCGGCCAGTTCGTCCAGGAACGGCCCGCCGGGCCCGTCCGGGCCGAGGGCGTCCAGCGCGGCGCGGACGGCCGCCTCGGCGGCGGGGGCGTCCCCGGCGGTGCCGGCGGGCAGTCCGTGGGCGCGGGCGAGCTCGCAGACGGCGGCGCTGCCGGCCAGGCTGTGGAAGCCGCCGTCGCAGCCGGTGGCGCTGGGCAGGCCGCCGGTGCCGGGGACGGGCAGGAAGCCGATCTCGCCGGTGCCGCCGGAGAAGCCCCGGCGCAGCCGGCCGTCCAGGACGACGGCGGCGCCGACGCCGTGGCCGAGCCAGAGCAGCACGAAGGTGTCGCGGTCGCGGGCGGCGCCGATCCGGTACTCGGCCCGGCCGGCCAGGTTGACCTCGTTCTCCAGGATCACCTCGGTGCCGGGCAGCCCACGCAGTTCGGCGAGCAGTTCGGCGTGCCAGGCGGGGAGTTTCCCGGTGCTGTTGAGGCGCCCGGTGGCGGGGTCGACCAGTCCGGGGGCGCCGACGGCGACGGTGTGCAGCCGTTCGACGCCGACGCCGCGCGCGGTGTCCAGCAGGGTGCGCACCAGGTGCTGGGCGGTGTCGGGCGTCCCGTCGCCGTGCACCGGGACCTCGGCGCTGGCGAGGGTGCGCCCGGCGAGGTCGGCGACGACCAGGCTGACGCCGCCGGAGCGCACGTCGAAGGCGGCGAGGTGGGCGCGGGAGGCGACCAGCGCGTAGAGCCGGGCGTTGGGGCCGCGCCGCTGCTCGCCCCGCTCGCCGACGACGGCGACCAGGCCGGTGCGCTGGAGGCGGTCGAGCAGGTCGGCGACGGTCGGCCGGGAGAGGCCGGTGAGGTCGCGCAGCTCCGTCGCGGTCAGGGGGCCCTGTTCGAGGAGCAGGTTGAGGGCCAGCCGGTCGTTGATCGCCCGGGCGGTGCTCGGCGTGGCCGTGCGCGCGGTGGTCATGGCGGCTCATCCTTCCAGAGTGTTTCTATCAGGGTCCCTTCCTGATAATTTTATCGAACCATCCGCCGGACGGCCGTCGCCGCCGCGCGGACCGAACGGCCTGCACGTAGACCACCCTCAGGCACGTCAGAACCACCGCCGGGCACGTCAGACCACCCACCAGCACGTCAACCACCCACACAGGGCACCGTCGCGCCGCCCCGCCTGCGCGACCCGGGAGGGAACGCCGGATGAGCACCACCGCACACTCACTGGAGCCACTGGCCTCCCCACGCCGGGCCAGGGCGGGCATCGCCCTGGTCTTCGGCGTGCACGGCGCCGTCAGCGGCAGCTTCGTCACCCGCATCCCGTGGATCCAGGACCGCCTCGACCTCTCCCCCGGCCAGCTCGGCCTGGCCCTGGTGATGCCCGCCATCGGCTCCTCCCTCGCGATGCCGCTGGCCGGCCGGTTCGTCCACCGCTACGGCGGGCGGGCGGCCGTCCGCGGACTGATCTCGCTCTGGTGCCTGGCCCTCGCCCTGCCCGCGCTCGCCCCCTCACTGCCGGTGCTGTGCGTGGCGCTGCTCGCGTACGGCGCCTCGGCCGGGATGGCGGACGTCGCGATGAACGCGCAGGGCGTGGAGATCGAACAGCGGCTCGGCCGCTCGATCATGTCCGGACTGCACGGGATGTGGAGCGCCGGCGGGCTGCTGGCCTCCGGCTTCGGCATCCTGGCCGCCCACCTCGACCTCGACGCCCGGCTCCAGCTGGCCGTCACCGCGCTCGTGCTGCTCGCCCTCGCGCAGCCCGTCTGCCGCAACCTGCCCGACCTGCGGGCGCCGGAGGGCGCGGAGGAGCCGCCGCGGTTCGCACTGCCGCCGCGCAGCTCGCTGGTGATCGGACTCGTCGGCTTCTGCGCCGTCTTCGCCGAAGGCGCCTCGATGGACTGGAGCGGCGTCTACCTGCGGGACGTCACCGGCGCCTCGGCCACCGTCGCGGCCGCCTCCTACACCGCCTTCTCCCTCACCATGGCCGTCAGCCGCCTCTGCGGCGACGCGGTGGTCCGCCGGCTCGGCGCCGTGCGCACCACCCGTCTCGGCGGCGCCGTCGCCACCGTCGGCGGCCTGCTGGTGGTGGCCGCCGACAGCCCGGCGCTCGCCATCCCGGGCTTCGCCCTGATCGGCATCGGCATCGCGGTCACCGTCCCGCTGGCCTTCGCGGCGGCCGGGCGGATCGGCAGCAACCCCAGCCAGGCCATCGCGGGCGTCGCCACCGTCACCTACACCTCCGGCCTGGTCGCGCCCGCGATCATCGGCGCCCTCGCCCAGGCGACCTCGCTCACCGTCTCCTTCGGCCTGGTCACCGCGCTCGCCTTCGCGCTGCTGCTGAGCGCCGGGGCGCTGCGCCGGGCCGAACGGAATTCCCCCGGATCCGGCGCCGAGAATGTGACCGCAACGTCACCGGAAAGCACTTCGAAAAAAGATCTCTCTGCGATATGATCTAGGAAATTCCGGGGAATTCCTCGCTAATATCGCCGACCGCCGGGCGCATTCCGCGCCCGGCGGTTTCGCGATCCGTGAGGTGGACCCCGTGTGCTACGACCCCGACGCCGCCCCGCCCGCCGTCACCCCCGCGCTCTGGCCCCTGGCCGAGGCGGCGGCGCTCACCCTGACCTCGGCGGACGGCACCGAGTTCGCCGCCTTCCTGGCCCGCCCCGAGGTGGTTACCGGGGTCGGCGTCCTCGTCCTGCCGGACAACAAGGGCCTTTCCGGCTTCTACCGGCAGACCGCCGCCCGGCTCGCCGAACAGGGCCACCCCGCGCTCGTCGTCGACTATTACGGCCGCACCGCCGGAGCCGATCCGGAAAGCCGCCCGGAGGAATTCGGCGACCTGCCCGGCCTGCTCCGCCACCTGCTCGCCCTCACCCCCGAAGGCCTGGACGCCGACCTGGCCGCCGGCCTCGCCCGGCTGCGCGCAAGCGGGCCGGCCGAGGTGGTCGCGCTCGGCTTCTGCTTCGGCGGCCGGCAGGCCTTCCGCGCCGCCGCGCCCCGGTTCGGGCTGGCCGGCGCGGTCGGCTTCTACGGATACCCCGACGCGATCAACGGCTCCCCGGGGCCCACTCAGCTCGCGGCCGGCCTCAGCGCGCCGATCCTCGCCTTCTGGGGCGGCGCGGACGAGCACATCCCGCCCACCGCCGTCGACGCCTTCGACGCGGCCCTGACCGCCGCCGGCAACCCGCACGAGTTCGTCACCTACCCGGGCGCGCCGCACAACTTCTTCGAGCTCTCCGCCGTCGAATATTCGGACGCGGCCCGGGACTCCTGGCGACGTCTGCTGGGATTCCTCGCCGACCGCTCCGCATCCGCGACCCCCCGGAGGACGCCCTGATGTCCCGCCTGTCCCGCTTGTCTCGTCTGCCCCGCCCGTCCCGTCGTGCGCGGCTCGCCGCCGCCACGGCCGCCCTCGCCACCGCCGCGGTGGCGCTCACCGCCCCGCCGGCCCCCGCGGCCACCCCCACGATCACCCCCGCGGTCGCCGCCGACTTCGGGCCCGCCGAGATCCGCACCGGCATGTACGCGGGCCCGGACGACCTGTGCCTGGAGGTCGCCGACTGGCGCACCGACGACGGCGCCCCGGTCCGGATCTGGACCTGTACCGGCGGCGCCAACCAGCAGTGGACCCAGAGCGCCCGCGGCTGGGTGAACCTGAACAGCGGCAAGTGCCTGGACATCCCGGCCTTCAGCACCACCTGGGGCACCCAGGCCGACCAGTGGACCTGCGACGGCGGCGCCAACCAGAGCTGGAGCGACCCCCCGGCCAGCCACCCCGGCACGCCCCGCCGGATCGTGAACGGCTACAGCGGCCTCGTCCTGGACGTCTCGGGCGGCGCCCTGACCGACGGCACCCCGGTGATCCAGTGGGAGTTCCACAGCGGCGACAACCAGTTCTGGCACTACAACCCGGAAAAGCCCCCGTACAGCTGACCGCGACCGCCCTCGACGCCAGGTCCTGTCTGGCCAATCTTGCCGGGCCCGCGACGCCGGGCATCCCGCCTGGACGCACACCCGAATCGCCCAAGTACGTCCAGTACGAGGACGATCCGGGCGCACGCCCAGCCGGGCGCCCACCGCCGCGGGCTGATCCGCCAAGATCGGCCAGACAGGACCTACCGCCCGGGCACCGGTTAGGCTCGGCCGGTGCCCGCACCCGCGCCGCCTGCGCCCGCAACAACCCCGCCCGCCGTCGAGCAGCCGCCGTCCGGCCCCGCGCCGCGTTCGCCGTGGTGGCGGTTCGCGCTGCTGGTGGTGCTGCTCGGCACCGCGGCCGGATCGCTGCTGCTGTGGAGCCCGACGGCGCTGCTGAACGGCGGCCTCGCCGACCGGATGCCCGGGTACTGGTTCGCGCCGCTGTTCGCCACCGTGTACGCGGTCGGCACGCTCGCCTTCGTCCCCCGGCCAGCACTGAACGCCGCCGCCGGGCTGCTGCTGGGCATCCAGCAGGGCGTGCTGCTGTCGGTGCTCGGCACCACGCTGGGCGCGGCCATGGCCTTCGGGCTCGGCCGGGGCCTCGGGCGCGAGGCGCTGCGGCCGTACCTGCGCGGGCGGGTGCTCGGCACGCTGGACCGGCGCTTCACCGAGCAGGGCTTCCGCAGCGTGCTGGTGCTACGGCTGCTGCCGGGCATGCCGTTCCAGGCGGCCAACTACGGCGCGGCCTTCTCCGGGGTCCGCTTCGCGCCCTTCCTGTTCGCCACCGCGATCGGCGTGGTGCCGACCACGGCGGTGTACGTGACGGCGGCGGCCAGCGCGGGCGAGCCGGGCTCGGCGGCCTTCCTGGTGTCGGCCGGGGTGATCGCGCTGCTCGTGCTGGGCAGCGTGGTCGGACTGTGGCGGGCCGTGGCCGCCCGCCGCCGCGCACCGGCCGCCTGAGCATCTGAGCGCCTGACCGCCACACCCCCTGACCGGCCGAGATTCCGAGGCACTCGGGGGGCGCTCGACAATTCGCTCGCGCCCGCCGGTCGGTGGGCACCAGGATGGCCCGCATGACCGAACTCTCCCCGCGGGTCGACCCGCCGATGGCGGCCGACGAGACTGCCATGCTCACCGCCTGGCTCGACTACCACCGCAGCACCCTCGCGCTCAAATGCGAGGGCCTGACCGACGACCAGCTGCGGCTGCGCTCCGCCCCGCCGTCCGCCCTCTCGCTGCTCGGCCTCGTCCGGCACATGGCCGAGGTGGAGCAGTACTGGTTCCAGGCCGTCCTTCGCGGCGACGAGTACACCGAGAACCACTACTGGACCGCGGCCGACGAGGACGGCGACTTCAACAACGTCGACACCGCCGACGTCGCGGCCGACTTCGCCACCTGGCGCGCCGAGGTCGAGGCCGCCCGCCGCGCGAGCGCCGGCCTGTCGCTGGACACCGTCGGCAAGCGGCTGCGCCGCGGCGAGGAGGTGACGCTGCGCTGGATCCTGGTCCACATGGTCGAGGAGTACGCGCGGCACAACGGCCACGCCGATCTTCTGCGCGAACTGGTGGACGGCACCACCGGCGAGTGAAATCGTTTCCTCATTGTTGACAGATGGTCAATTGCGCGGTGACCGCGACCGATATGGTCTACGCGCGCAACCGTACGGCTCACCGCCGCGTCGCTGATGTTGCCCGGGTTCGCCCGGGTTTCCGTCGCGGCGCGACTCGTACGGGGGCCGCGAGCGGGCACGGGACCGGTGAACAGTGCGATACTCGGACAGTTCCGACGAGTGGATGACGTGTCAAAAAGGACACGCGACCCCGGGGGACCAGGACGGGACGAGGCAGGGAGGCGCGGCATGGGAGCACTTCGCGACGAGCACCACAACGGGTGGCTGATGCCCTCCGGGAACTACCCGGCCGCGGTGTACGAGGACGAGTGGGTCGATCAGGAGACGATGCCGGCCGTCCCCGCGCCCGCGAAGATCGTCTCCCTGCGGCCGACCGGTTTCGAGGCGGCCCGCACGGTGGGCGAGCACATCCGGGCGAGCATCCCGGTGGTCATGGACCTCACCGAGATGAACGAAGCCGAGGCCAAGCGGATGGTGGACTTCGCCTCCGGGCTGATCTTCGGCACCCAGGGCGGCATCGAGCGGATCGCCCGCCGGGTGTTCCTGCTCACCCCGGCCGACGTCGAGGTCATGGTGATCGACCGCCCGCTCGACGAGACCGGGTTCTACAACCAGAGCTGATCCGGGCGGCGCACGGCCCGACCGGGCCGAACCGACCGAACTGAACCGACCGAGCTGAACCGGCCGCACGACAGCGGCACCCCGACCGGGGACGGCACCCGCCGTCCCCGGTTTTTTGCCGCCCCGACCGTGGCGGTCAACGCCTCATCCGAGACGACAGCCATAATTTTGAGACATCCATGTCTCATGTGGCCTACACTCGATTCATGGCCACCGATCGCGACACCGTCCTGGAAGCCGCTGTCGGCGTGCTCTCCCGCCGCCCGACCGCCCACCTGGACGAGATCGCGCGCGCCGCCGGGATCAGCCGCGCCACCCTGCACCGGCTCTTCCCCGGGCGCGAGGCCCTGATCCGCGAGGTCGGCCTGCTCGGCCTGCGCCGGTTCGCCGCCGCCCTGGACACCGCCGCCGTCGAGGACGGCGACGCCGAGGCCGCGCTGCGCCGCCTGGTCGACGCCGCCGTCCCGGACGCCACGCTCTGCGCCTTCCTGGCCGGCGAGAACCAGCTCTACGACGACGACAGCATCAACGACCTCTGGGAGCTCCAGATCGTTCGACTGCACGCGCTCTTCCTGCGCGGCCAACAGCAGGGCACGTTCCGCATCGAGCTGAGCGCCGCCTGGCTGAGCGAGGCCTTCTTCGACCTGGTGGCCGGCGTCGGCTGGGCCATCCAGGACGGCCGCCTCGCCCCGCGCGACGCCGCCTTCTCGCTCGCCGAGCTGTTCCTCGGCGGCGCGCTGCGCCGGCCCGACGCCGCCACTCCCCCGCCCACAGCACCTTCGGCCCGCACACCGGAAACCGATACCCCATGAGCAGTACCGTCCTTGCCAGCCCCCGCCAGCGCTGGACCGGCCTCGCCGTCCTCGTCCTGGCCGTCACCGTGGTCGCCCTCGACGCGACCGTCCTCTCCCTCGCCATCCCCTCCATCAGCGAGACGCTGGAGCCCAGCGGCACCCAGCTGCTCTGGATCGGCGACTCCTACTCCTTCGTCCTGGCCGGCCTGCTGGTCAGCATGGGCTCGCTCAGCGACCGGATCGGCCGCAAGAAGCTGCTGCTGATCGGCTCGGCCGCCTTCGGCGCGGCCTCGCTGCTCGCCGCCTACGCGCCCAGCGCCGGCTGGCTGATCCTGGCCCGCGCGCTGCTCGGCGTCGCCGGCGCGACGATCATGCCCTCGACCCTGTCGCTGATCCGCGGCCTCTTCCCGGACGACCGGGAGCGGGCCACCGCGATCGGCATCTGGGGCGCGGCCGCCACCGCCGGCGCCGCGCTCGGGCCGGTGGTCGGCGGGGTGCTGCTGGAGCACTTCTGGTGGGGTTCGGTGTTCCTCATGAACATCCCGATCCTGCTCCTGCTGCTGGTGCTCGGCGCCTGGCTGCTGCCGGAGTCCAAGGACCCGAAGCCGGGCCGCTGGGACGTGCTGAGCGTCGCCCTGTCGATGGCCGGGGTGATCGGCACGGTCTACGCGATCAAGGAGGCCGCCGCGCACGGCGTGGCGCGCTGGGACGTCCCGGTCGCCTTCGTGCTGGGCGTCACCGCGCTGACCGTCTTCGTCCGCCGCCAGCTGCGGCTGGAGACCCCGCTGCTGGACGTGCGGCTGTTCCGCGACCGGCGGTTCACCGCCGCCGTGCTGGCCTCGCTGATCGCCCTGATCGGCCTGTCCGGGGTGGTCTTCGTGACCTCGCAGTACCTCCAGCTGGTCCGCGGCTACGAACCGCTGCGGGCCGGCCTGGCCGAGCTGCCGGCCTTCGTCGGCGCCGTCGTCGGCGGTCTGCTGACGGCCCGGCTGGTGCGCCGCACCGGCGCCCGGGCGGCGCTGACCGGCTGCCTGCTGGCCATGGGCCTCGGCGTGGGCGTGCTCGGCTGGCTCCAGCAGGACACCACCTACCTGCTGCTGGCCACCTCCTTCCTGCTGGTCGGAACGGCCGAGGGCGTGGTCTACACGCTCGGCGCCGACCTGGTGCTGAGCGCCTCGCCCGCCGACAAGGCCGGCGCCGCCTCGGCGGTCTCGGAGACCGCGTACGAGCTGGGCACCGCGCTCGGCATCGCGCTGGTCGGCTCGGTGGTCGGTTCGATCTACGCCGGCGGGCTCGTCGTCCCGGCCGGGACGGACCCGGCGGCCGCGGCGCGGGCCGGCGAGTCGCTGGGCGCGGCGGTCGAGACGGCGCACGCACTGCCGCAGGGCGTCGCGGAGCCGCTGCTGGCGAGCGCCCGGGAGTCCTTCACGCACGGCATGAACAGCGCCGGCCTGCTGGCCGCCGTCCTGCTGATCGGCGCGGCCGCGATGGCCTGGCGGCTGCTGCGGGGCCTGGACAGCACGACCAGCGCGACCACCCCGGCCACTGCGGTCGAGGTACCCGCTCCGGAGCAGCCGGAGAAGCCGGAGCAGCCGGAGAAGGTCGACGCGTAAGCACGCCCGACACCCCTGCCACCGGCGGGAACGGCCACGGCCGTTCCCGCCGGTGGCGTATCGCGGGCCGGGCGGCCGGAACCGGGGCGACCCAGGCCCAGGAGCATGCGATGTTCAAATGTCTGATGTTTGTATAGGCTGCCTCCATGACACGCATCAGCACACCGCGCAGAACGGCGAGCCTGTCCGCGCAGCTCGTGGACAGCCTCCGCTCGCACATCGAGGCGGGCGGCTGGCCGGTGGGGACGCGGATCCCGCCGGAGCAGGTCCTCGTCGAGGAGCTCGGGGTCGGACGCAGCACGCTGCGGGAGGCGATCGGCGCGCTCGTGCACCTCGGCCTGCTGGAACCCCGGGCCGGGGACGGCACCTACGTCCGCGCGTCGAGCGAGCTCCAGTCGGTCATGGTGCGGCGGGCGAGTTCCGCCCGGCGGGACAACGTCCTCGAACTGCGCACCGTCCTCGAGGAGTACGCCTCGGGGGCCGCCGCCCTGCGGCGCAGCGAGGACCAGCTGCACCAGCTGAGGGAGCTGCTGGCCGACGCCGACGCGGCCTGCGTCGGCGAGGACAGGTCCGCGGCCATGAGTGTCGACGCGCTGTTCCACCGGGCCGTCGTCCGGGCGAGCGGGAACGACCTCCTGATCGAGGTCTACGACTACCTCGGCACGGCCCTCGCCTCCGCCCTGGGAGGCCTGCCCTGGGACGCCACCGCCGCCGAGGAGCACGCCGACCTGCACCGGCGGCTCGTCGACGCGATCGAGGCCCAGGACGAGAGCGGCGCCCGCACCGCGGCGGCAGCGATCGTCCGGCTCACCCACGACCACGGGGTCCAGGCACCACTCACTTCCACCGAACCGGCCTCCACCGAAGAATGAAGACCGCCCGCCCCTTGCCCAGGCCTTCGAGGCCGCAGAGGAGAACACCCATGCCCGTCTTACCGCCCCCGGCCGACGACCTCGACGCACGCACCGCCCGACGCACCGCCCACCTGTACGCGACGGATCCGCAGTTCCGTGCCGCCGCACCCCTGGAGGCCGTCAGCGAGGCGATCCGGCGGCCGGGCCTACCGCTCGCCGACCTCGTGGCCACGGTGATGGAGGGGTACGCGGACCGCCCCGCCCTGGGCGAGCGCGCCACCGAGCCGGTGACCGACCCGGACACCGGCCGCACCACCCTGCGCCTCCTGGACCGGTTCGACACCGCCACCTACGGCGAACTGTGGGAACGCGTCGGCGCGGTGGCCTCGGAGTGGCGCCACCACCCCGACCACGCCGTGGGCCCGGGCGACTTCGTCGCCGTCCTCGGCTCCACCAGCCCCGAGTACGCCGTGCTGGACCTGGCCTGCGTCCGCTCCGGCGCGGTGAGCGTCCCCCTCCAGGCCGGCGCCTCGGCGGAACACCTGGCCCCCGTCGTCGCTCAGACCGGACCACGCCTGCTGGCGGTGGACGTGGCACACCTGGACGTCGCGCTCCGGATCGCGGCGGACACCCCGTCACTGGGCAGGATCGTCGTGCTCGGCCACCGCCCGGAGGTCACCGACCACCAGGAGGCGCTGGACTCCGCCCGCGGACGGCTCGCGGCGCAGGGCCGCGGTGTCACCCTGGACGCGCTGGCATCGATCGTCGAGCGGGGCAGGAGCCTGCCACCGCTCCCCCGGGTCCCCGAGGGCTCGACGGCCGACACGCTCAGCGCGCTGATCTACACCTCGGGGAGCACCGGCACCCCCAAGGGCGCCGTGTACACCGAGCGTCTCGTCAAGCACTTCTGGATCGACTTCGTGCCCGGCCAGGGGCCGCAGCCGTCCATCGTGCTCAACTACCTGCCCCTGAGCCACATGATGGGACGGGGCGTGCTGTTCGGCACGCTCGCCAAGGGGGGCACCGCCCACTTCGTGGCGTCGAGCGACCTGTCGACCCTCTTCGTGGACCTCTCCCTGGTCCGGCCCACCGAGTTCATCCTGGTGCCCCGCATCTGCGACATGCTCTTCGAGCGCTACCGGAGCGAGTCGGCCCGCCGCAACGAGCGGAGCGAGGCGGGGGGCGACACCGCCGGGCAGGCGGACCGCGCGAAGGAGGAGCTGCGGGAGAAGACCCTCGGCGGCCGCCTCCTGTGGGCCACCTACGGCTCGGCCCCGATGAGCGCGGAGCTGGCGGCGTTCCTGGAGAGCTGCCTGCGGATCAGGGTGTTCAACGGCTACGGGTCGACGGAAGCCGGACTGGTCTCGCTCGACGGCCGGGTGCTGCGCCCGCCGGTGACCGACCACCGGCTGGCGGACGTGCCCGAGCTGGGGTACTTCCGCACCGATTCCCCGCACCCCAGGGGTGAACTGCTGGTCAAGTCGGATCGCCTCGTTCCCGGCTACTTCCAGCGGCCGGACGCCACCGCCCAGGTCTTCGACGAGGACGGCTTCTACCGCACGGGCGACATCGTGGCCCTCACCGGCCCCGACGAGTTCGTGTACGTCGACCGCCGTTCCAACGTCCTCAAACTGTCGCAGGGCGAGTTCGTGGCCACCTCCCGGCTGGAAGCCCTCTTCACCGGCAGTCCGCTCGTCCGGCAGGTCTTCGTGTACGGCAACAGCGCCCGCGCCTACCTGCTCGCGGTCATCGTGCCCACCCAGGAGGCGCTCGACCTCGCCGCCGGGGACGGCCCGCGCCTCAGGTCGCTCCTGCGCGAGTCCCTGCACCGCCTCGCCACCGGAGCGGGCCTCAACTCGTACGAGATCCCGCGGGACTTCCTCATCGAGACCGAGCCGTTCAGCCAGCAGAACGGGTTGCTCTCCGGCGTGCGCAAGCTGCTGCGCCCCGCGCTGGCGAAGCGCTACGGCGAGCGCCTCGAAGCCCTGTACGCCGAGCTGACCGAGCGCGAGAGCGACGAACTCCGGGCCCTGCGCCAGGTCGGCCCGTCCCGGCCCGTACCGGAGACCGTGTGCCTGGCCGCCCGCGCGCTGCTCGGAAACCGGCAGGACGACGTCCACCCCGGGACGCGCTTCCTCGAACTCGGCGGTGACAGCCTCTCCGCACTGTCGTTCTCCCAACTGCTCAAGGAGGTCTACCGCGTCGACGTCCCCGTCGACGTCGTCATCAACCCGGTCAACACGCTCCAGCGGGTGGCCGACCACATCGAGAACGCCCTCGCGTCGGGCGACCGGCGCCCGACCGCCGACCAGGTCCACGGACCGGGCGCGACGCGGCTCGCGGCGGGCGACCTGACGCTGGACGCGTTCCTCGACCCGGGGACCCCGACGCGGACCGGCCGGCCGACGGGCCCGCTGCCCGAGGCCCGGACCGTCCTGCTGACCGGCGCCAACGGCTACCTGGGCCGCTTCCTGTGCCTCGAATGGCTGGAGCGCGTCGCGCAGCGCGGCGGCACACTGGTCTGCGTGGTCCGCGGCGCCACCGACGAGGCGGCCCGGGCCCGGCTCGACGCGGCCTTCGACAGCGGCGACCCGGAGCTCCTCCGGCGCTACCACGGCCTTGCCGCCGCGCACCTGGAGGTGGTCGCCGGCGACGTCGGGGAGCGCGACCTCGGGCTCGACCGGGAGACCTGGCAGCGGCTGGCCGACACCGTGGACCTGATCGTCCACCCGGCGGCACTCGTCAACCATGTCCTGCCCTACGACCAGCTGTTCGGCCCCAACGTGCTGGGCACGGCCGAACTGATCAGGCTCGCGGTCACCTCCAGGGCCAAACAGTTCACCTACCTGTCGACGGTCGCCGTCGTCTTCGACTCCGCGGCCGCGGCCGACGAGGACGCGGACATCCGCACGGCCTGCGGGACGCGCGACCTCGGCAGCGGCTACGCGAACGGCTACGCGGCCAGCAAGTGGGCGGGCGAGGTGCTGCTGCGCGAGGCGCACGACACGTTCGGCCTCCCGGTCGCCGTGTTCCGCTCGAACCTGATCCTCGCCCACCCGCGTTACCGGGGGCAGCTGAACGTCCCGGACGTGTTCACCCGCCTCCTGCTGAGCCTGCTGGCGACCGGCATCGCCCCCGGCAGCTTCTACGCCCGGGGCCCCGGCGACGTCGGCGGGCACTACGACGCGCTGCCCGTGGACTTCACCGCGCAGGCCGTCGCCGCGCTGGGCGACGACACCCGGGAGGGGTACCGGACCTTCAACATCGTGAACCCGCACGAGGACGGAATCTCCCTCGACACCTTCGTCGACTGGCTGGTGGCGGCCGGACACCCCCTGACGCGCATCCACGACTACGACGAGTGGCTCGACCGCTTCGAGAGCGCCATACGCGCTCTGCCCGACCGCCAGCGGCAGCACTCGCTGCTCCCCCTGCTGCACGCCTTCGCGACGCCGTCGGAGCCGCTGCCCGGATCCGCCCTGCCGGCGGACCGGTTCCGCGCGGCGGTCCGGGCCGCCGCCCTCAACGAGGAGAACGACATCCCGCACCTGTCGCAGGACCTGATCACCAAGTACGTGGCGGACCTCCGGGCGCAGCACCTGCTGTAGCCGGTCCGCCCCGCCATCCCTGCGCTCGCCATCCCTGCGCTCGCCATCCCTGCGCTCGCCTTCCCCGCTGCCGCCTGGTCGTCGTACGTCGCCGCCGTCCGGGTCGGCAAGTTCGGCGAGGTCTGACGCACACGCCTTGTCCGAGCCCCGCTACCCACGACGGGCAGCGGGGCTCGCGCGTCAGGTCGACGCATAGGCACATCCGGCTGTCACGCCATCTCGGCACCCCCGGTGGGGTGTTCCCGCAGTTGGTCGACCTCCCGGCGGCAGAGAGACCGGGCCGCCCACGCCCGGTGAACCGAAGGAGTGGGGGCGCAGCGCTCGGCACCCTGTGGTGCTGAGGGGTGCCGCGCTCAAAGCTCGGGCACATCACGTGGTCGAGCCGAATTCGGGAGCCAGGGTCACTCAGCCAGCTGACCCTGGATGGACCTGTCGGCGTGGCGGCGGAGGCGGAAGTGTGAAACATGGGACGTATGCGTACTTTTCGTAGTTGCAGGACTCCTCTGAGTCGCAGGATCGCTGCTGTCGCGGCTGCCACGGCGGTGCTGCCGTGCAGCCTGGCCATGGCGGCGCCCGGCGCTCCTGCCGCGGCACCTCACGGCGAGCAGGGTTTTCCAGCGGTGATCGGCAGCGCCACGTTCGTGGTTCCGGCCGGGGTGACCCAGATGACCATTCACGCCTGGGGCCGCGGTGGCGCCGGGGCGGGTGGCGGCGGGGGCGGCGGCGGAGGGGGAGGGGGTGGCGGCGGAAGCTACGCGCCCTTGATCTCCAACCCCGTGGGTGGCGGTGGCGGAGGAGGAGGCGCGGGCGGCAGCGGCGGTGGCGCGGGCGGTGGCGGCGGCAGCGGCGCCTACACGGAGTGCGCACTCACCGTCACGGCAGGCGACACGTTCACAATCTTCGTAGCCGGTGGCGGCGACCGGAGCGCCGGCGGTGGCGGTGGGGCGGGCGGTCGCGGCGGCGCGGCCGGCAGCACCTTCACCAGCGGCAAAGCAGGCACCACCGGCGCGGGCGGCGGAGGCGGAGGCGCCGACACAGCCATTACGACCACCCAGGTCGTGGGGCCTGAAGACCTCATCGAGGCGCCTTCCGGCCGTAACGGGGCCGCCGGGGGCTCGGGCCCCGGCGGCCGTGCGGGGCAGGGCGGGGAGAACGGCAAGATCGGCGGTTCGGGCGGTGCCGGCGGTGCCGGCGGCGTTTCCGGCGGCACCGGCGCAGGGGGCGGAGGCGGCGCCGGGGCCCCCGCCGACCGCTTGGAGCTGTGCTCCGGAACGGGCACAGGACTGGCCGGCAACCCCGGAACCTCGGGTCAGTCCGGTGCTGCGGGTGGCGACGGTGTCACCGGCGGCCAGGGAAGGCCGGGCAGCCCCGGTTACGGCCAACCCGGCGGTTCGGGCGGTGCCGGCGGGACGGGTGGTGCCGGGGCCGCGCCTCCGGCGGCCACTGTCACCCCGCCCGCCGGTACCGGCGTCGGCGGCAGCGGTGGAAACGGCGGCCCCGGCGACGCGGGAGGCGGGGGAGGAAACGGCGGTGCCACGGGGCCCTCCAGCCCGAGTTCATAGGCAGGAAGCGCCGGCACCGGCGGCCAAACCGGCCAGCGGAGCAACCCGAGCGGCCCCGGCTACGTTCTGATCACCTGGTAGGAGACACCCGTGGCGAGGCCTTCGCCGGGCATCAACCGGCGAAGGCCCCGCCGCTGGAACGGCTCCGGTGAGCAACCGCTGCCCGAGCCGACGCCCCTGGCGTCGCCTTCACGCCTGCCGCCTGGCCCCGGATCACCGCCCACCCCGCCTCGTGTCAGTCCTGCCGACACCGGCCAGCTGCTGCCGCTTGTCCGGCTGATCTTCGATTTCTCTGTTCAGGCTCTCACTTCGGGGTGGGGAGCGGGGATTCCTGGGTGCGTAGGCACGCCCGACTCCCCTGCCCACCGGCGGAAACCGGGGCCGCCTGGGCCCAGAGACGTGCGATGTTCAAATGTCTGATGTTTGTATAGGCTGCCTTCATGAAACGCATCAGTACACCGCGCAGAACGGCAAGCCTGTCCGCACCGCTCGTGGACAGCCTCCGCTCGCACATCGAGGCTGGCGGCCGGCCGGCGGGAACGCGGCCTGCGCCGGCGATCGTCCGGCTCACCCACGACCACGGGGTCCAGGCACCACCCACAACGGAGGAGCTATGAGTCCGCAACTGTCCTCGACGCCCCTTCAGCACTCCGTCTCCGGGACGGCGACCACCGACAGCACGCGGCCCGCCGTGTCGATCGGGCTCGTCCTCGCGATCTGCCTCGTGGCGGCCAACCTGCGGACCAGCCTCACCGGCGTCGGCACGCTGCTGCCGGCGATCGAGCAGGGCAGCGGCCTGACGGCGAGCTGGGGCGGGCTGCTGAGCACCCTCCCCCTGCTGACGTTCGCCGCGACGTCGCCCCTGGTGGCCCGGGCCTCCCACCGGTTCGGCAGCGCGCGTCTGCTGGTGGCGGCCCTCGGCGCGCTGGCCGTCGGAACGGTGGTCCGGTCGCTGCCCTCCGTGAGCTGCCTGTTCGCCGGGACGGTGATCCTCTCCGCCGCCATCGCGTTCGGCAATGTGCTGCTGCCCGCCATGATCAGGCGCAGCGTGCCCGCACACCGCATCCAGGGCATCAGCGCGCTCTACGTCACCGTCATGGGCGTCACGGCCGCCGTCTCCTCCGGGATCTCCGCCCCGCTCTCCCACTCCCTGCCGGGCTCCTGGCACACCGCGCTGGCCTGGGACATCGCCTTCACCATCGCGGCGCTCCTCGTCTGGCTGCCCCGGATGCGGGGCGACGGGGCCCGGGCCTCCACCGGCGCGACCCGCAGTCCGGCACCCTGGCGGTCAGGACTGGCCTGGCAGGTCAGCATGTTCATGGGCCTGCAGTCCCTGGCCTTCTACACCGCCGTCGCGTGGCTGCCCAGCATCCTGATCCACCAGGGCACGAGCAGCACCACCGCCGGATGGATGCTCTTCTACTACCAGCTGATCTCCCTGGCGACCAGCGGCCTGCTGCCCCTGCTCACCCGGGGCCGCCACGACCAGCGGTGGACTGCGGCCGTCGCCTCGGTCATCGTGGCCGGCGGCTTCACCGTGCTGGTGTCCGCCCCCGCACTGTCCGTCGTGGCGTGCACCCTGCTCGGACTGGGCGGCGGCGCGTGCCTCGTCCTCGCGCTGACCTTCCAGAGCGAACGTGCCGGCAGCTCCGGCGAAGCCGCCGCGCTGGCCGGCATGGCGCAGTCCATCGGCTACCTCGTGGCGGCGGCCGGCCCGCTCCTCCTCGGCATCCTGCACGACGCCACCGGCAGCTGGACGCTTCCGCTCACGGTCCTGGCCGTCCTCGGTATCGCCATGGCGGCGGCCGGATACGGCGCGGGGCAGGACCGCCACGTGCGCCTTCCTCGGCCTCGCTGACGTCACCGTCACCGCACGCAGCCCCGCCCGTCACGCCTCTCGCCCGTCACGCCTCTCGCGCGTTCACCGCTGTCGCGCGTTCACCGCCCCAGGAGTTCGGCGAAGCGGTCCAGCGCGAGATCGGTGCGCCGGCGGTCGCCGGTGGTCGTGAGATCGAACAGCAGACCTCGGACAACGGCCATCACCAACGTGGGCGTGACGGTGTCGTCAGGGCCGGTGGAGACGTCCCGGAAGGTGGCACCGAGAGTGTCGAACCAGTCCGTGATCGCCTCGGCCTGGTCGGGGTAGTTCTCGGGGTGGACCAGGCCGTCGGCGTGCACCTCGAAGAACAGTCGGACGAACGGCGCACGTTCGTCCGCGCTCATCCACCCCCAGATGCCACGCAGCCGCTCCTGCACGGAGCCCTTCATCGGCGCGGGGTGCCCGGCCAGACGCACCGCGCCTCGGCGACGGGCCTCGGCGAGGACCGCCGCGACCAACTCCTGCTTGCTGCCGAAGTCGTAGAGCAGCATCCGTGGACTGGTGTCGAGGGCTGCGGCCAGTGGCCGCAGGCTCAGCCCGGCCAGGCCGTGCGCCAGCACGTAGTCGGTCGCCCGAGCCAGCGTGCGTTCGCGACGGGCGGGGTCAGGGGGTCGCCCCACGGTGGATCTCCCTTCGGCGCATCGGAGTTGAGACGACATTAGCGAGTATATGGTACGACTGTTTCAATAACGAGGGGAGACCACATGCACACCTTCGACCGAGCACTCGTCCTGGGCCCCGGAAGTCACGTCGGCACGGCCTGGACAGCCGGACTCGCCTACGGGTTGCGCCGCAACGGCGTGGACCTGGGCGAGGCCGACCTGATCGTCGGCACGTCAGCCGGCTCGATCGTCGGAGCGCTGCTCGCCACCGGCCAGGACCCGGGGCGGCTCGCTTCCTCGGCTCGCCAGGCCGCCCACCGGGTCAAGCCCGACCCTGAGCGGATGGGCGCGGTGTTCGCCGTACTCGGCGACCGCAGCCTGGAACCCGGCGAGGCGAGGCGCCGCGTCGGCCGCCTCGCGCTCGACGGCGGCGACCCCCAAGCCGAGGAAGCGCTGATCGCGGGGCGCGCCGCCCTGATCGGTGCGGACACGTGGCCGGAGCGACGACTGCTGATCACCGCCGTCTGCGCCACCACCGGTGAGCCCGTGGTGTGGGACCGCGACAGCGGCGTACCGCTGGTCCACGCGGTGGCGGCGAGCAGCGCCTTCCCCGGAGCCGCACCGCCCGTCGCCATCGACGGCCGGCGGTACATGGACGGTGCGCTGCGCGCGGGCCCCAACGCCGATCTCGCCACCGGAGCCCGCACGTTGGTCGTGGTCGAGCCGATGGCCCACCTGTTCCCCCGGGAACCACTCAACCAGCAGCTGGCGGCAGTGGGGGCGGACACCGTGGTGACCATCGGCCCCGACCCGGCCTCGGTGCGCGCCTTCGGCTCGGACGCGGGCGACCTGGCGGCCTGGGAACCGGCCTACCAGGCGGGTGTTCGCCAGGCCGGCGACGTCGACGCGCAACTCCGCACCATGTGGAGGGCGGAAGCCGACGCGGGCTGACCGCTGATCACCAACGCCTGTCCGTCTTACCGCCGGGGTAGCCCTACTACACCTGACAGTTCACAATCGGGCCCGAAAGGAACTCCAGTCATGAGTGACCGCGCAGACCTGTCCGGCGCTTCCTGGATCAAGTCCTCGCATTCCAACAATGGTGGTGACTGCGTGGAGGTCGCCACCGACTTCCCCAACCTCGCTCCCGTCCGCGACTCCAAGAACCCCGAGGGCCCGGCCCTCGTCTTCCCCGCCGACGCCTGGTCGTCGTTCATCGCCGCCGTCCAGGCCGGCGAGTTCGGCGAGGCCTGACGCACACCTTGTCCGAGCCCCACTGCCCACGACGGGCAGTGGGGCTCGCGCATCGCTGCCGATGACACCGTTCCAGACAGGGCCCCGCCCCGGAGAAGCCGGACAGGGCCGTCCGGTCTCGGTCAGCCGATGGTGACCGACCACCGGCCCCGGGACAGGTGGATCACGCCGTCCGGGGTGCCGACGGCACGGGCCGCGTCCGCCCCGCGCTGACCCCCCTGTTCAACCGGCTGGTAGCGATGGACAAGCCTGGAAGCGGCCTGTCATGTCTCTTGCGCGAGATCGGTATCCCCGTCGCCGCCGCCCGCGGCGCCGCCATTCGACAGCAACTCCTTGAGCCGCCTGCCCCCGTCGTCGCGGCCACTCTGGGCTACCACGACAAGACCACCAGCCGCCACCTCAGGGAGACCGGCGGAACAGGAGCCGATACGCCGCAGAGGATCACACACGGGCATCAGAAGGCTGGGAACCTCGGAGAACTATCGGCAATTGATTACGAGAGCCCGCTGGCGAATTGCGACACTCTCCCATGGGCCAGGTTATCGTTGTGACGTCAGAGGCCCGAAGCACCTCGTCAGTCCAGCAGAGAGAAGTCAAGGTTGACGAGGATATCGTTCAGGTCGATCCCTTCATCTTCGGTAAACTCGCGCAGTTGCCCCCACATCTCGGCAACATTGCTGACGGCGCCGCTCCGTAGAAGAACTCGGGGAAGACTGTCTCCATATTCATCGACATACAGCTCTGCGGCTTCGACTCCTGCGAGTTCCTCGCAGATGCTGATGAGAGTCGTGGGGTCGGTCATCAGACGCCGCTCGATAAGCTGACAGTTGGGCTCATTTTCCTTTGTGGCGGGACATTGGCGACAGTTGAATACGCGAGCTCACCAGTAGACCGGATCAGATGTCGATCGGGGTCAGGCCGGGGTAGATGTCGTGCCAGAGGTAGCGACGGCAGCGGAAGTGCCAGTAGGCGAAGGCGGTCATGTAACGGTCGAGGTGCGGGCGTTGCTCGTCAGTGGCGAGGTCCAGGACGCGGCGGTAGGCAGCCAGGCCACTGTCGAGGCTCCGGCGGTATTCGGCGAGGTAGGGGATGTTCTCGCTCACCGAGCGGCGGTAGATCCGGCTGGCGAGGAAGTCCTCGCCGTGCACCGCCTCCTTGTAGAAGGACAGGACGTCGTTGATGTCGTTGAGAAACGCGACACAGGAGCTCAGCGCCGCCGACCAGAATGCCCGATTGTGGTGGGCGCTCAAGCAGGGGTCGGTGAACTGAAGTGAGGTGAACCAGAACTGGGAGAAGCCGTTGAAGACACGGACGAAGTCACTGTCGACCCCGTCGGACGCCTCCGGCGTGAACTCCGCCTCCATGAGGACGCCGGTGATCGCGTTGTAGAAGAAGGTCTTGAAGACGGCGAGGAATGTCGGATCGCAGAACTGTGTGAGCTCTTTGAACATGTGCCGGATGTACCGGGCGTTCGGCGAGGATGCGCGTTGCTCGGGCAGCATGCCGGCCCGCAGGATGGCTTCGGCCTCTGCGGGGTCGTGGCAGCACACGTCATCGGTGTTGGTGACGAACACCCAGATGCGATCGAGGGCGAGGGCGAGCGCGTCGTCGGCGATGGGCACCATGAGGGCGCGCATCAACGTGATGTTGGTGGTGGTGGCGGTGGGGATGGTGACGCCGAACGCCGCGAACTCGGTGGTGAGCACATCGGCGTCGGCGCGGGCCTGCGCGAGGTTGACGGGCGGATCGAAGGTTTGGGTGAAGGCGATCATCTCGTCAACCAGGCCGGAGGCCAGGACACTGGCGATCATGGTGCGGTGCCGAGGATCGGGGACGGCGTCGAGGCCGCTCCGCGTGGTGTAGTGGAGGGTGTCCACGCCAGGCGGTCGGGGGTGCCTGATCGTGCGGCGGTCTGTCGAGTCCACACTGCGTCCTTCCGTACGTCGTTTCCGGTCAGAGGCGCGTACCTTTACGGCCGCGCTGGATACTCACACAGTTGATCCCCTCACTGACTGCCAATGAGGCGTCGTGAACCCGACTGGGTGTACGCCGCGCAAACGGGTTGACGGCAGCGGGAGTGCCGAAATCGCCGGAAGCCGAAGGCAGACACACTCGGCAGCACCGCCCCAGCCCGAGGGCGACACCTACACGGGGTCCATCACGCCCCGTTCCTGCTCACCCACGCCCTCCTGGCCGAAGGAGTGCTCACGCGCGAAGCGCGGATCATCAACATGTCCTCGTTCGTGGAAAAGCGTGGCAGGCTCGATGCCACCGATCCAGATGTCGCGGGAACGTCGTGGAGCAAGCGCTTCTACCACCAGATCAACGTCTACGCGACGAGCAAACTCGTCAGCCTCCTGGCCGCGCGAGAACTCGCACATCGCCTACCTGACGGCATGAGCGTCTACAACGCCAATCCAGGGATGGCCAAGGGCACCGCGATGAACAGCAACACCGGTGGTCTGATGCGGCTGACCGCCCCGCTGTTCCGTCCGTTCGCCATCACCCCGGACGAAGGTGTGCAGACCCCGGTCTGGCTTGCCAGCGCCTCGCCCGCACCGCGCCCCAGCGGCGGCTTCTTCAGCGAGTCCCAGCCGGACACCCCTTCGCGCCTGGCCCTGAACGACGCTCTCGCCCGGACCGTCTACACCAAAACCGCAGCCCTCCTCGGGGTGGAGCCCCTCACGAGGTAGGGCCAGCCCGGAACCGGTTGTCACGCCGCGGTTGCGGCTGCCTCCCCCTGCAGGGTCCGCGGGCCGGGCACCGTGCAGCCCTCTCGGCAGCTGTTGACCGCGACGCTCCGGCTCGGCCCGCAACTTCCGGTGGCGGGTTCGGACTTCCTGGAACGGGCATGCAGGAAGGTCGAGGCATGGAGCCGTGATTACGATCGGTTTCAGGTGGAGTCGCTTCCCAAGGTGGCTTCACTTGCCGTGATCCGCGCTGCTCGGAAGGAGCATGAATGACCGGCCCCACCCTTGACCTGGCCAGCGCCGAGTGGCGCAAGTCCGGCTACAGCAACAACGGGGGCAGTTGCATCGAGGTGGCCCCCGGCTTCCCGGGTGTACTGCCCGTCCGTGACTCCAAGGACCCCGAGGGCCCTGCCCTCGTCTTCCCCGCCGACGCCTGGTCATCGTTCGTCGCCGCCGTCCAGGCCGGCGAGTTCGGCGAGGTCTGACGCACGCACGTCGCGCGAGCCCCACCACCCGCAGATGGGTAGTGGGGCTCGCACATAGCTGCCGATGGCACCGTTCCAGACAGGGCCCCGCCCTGGAGAAGCCGGACGGCGCCGTCCGGTCACGGTCAGCCGATGGTGGCCGACCACCGGCCCCGGGACAGGTGGATCACGCCGTCCGGGGTGACGACGGCGCGGCAGCCGTAGAACGGGAGGCCGCCTTCCACCTCGCGCCAGTTCCGGATGGATTCGAGTTCCGACCACAGGCGGCGGGGGCCGCTCTGGTGGACGGTCGGCGGCTCGAACTTCGTTGCCTCTGCGCGCGCCCATGACCCGTCCGGATGGGCGAGACAGGCCGTACGACCCTCGGGCGTCTCTTCGAAGTCGACTTCGATGCCCGGGATGCTGATCGTGAGCATCGACCAGACTTCCCAGTTGTTGCGGATGTCGGTGACCGGGTAGCGGAAGAGCTTGACGTTCTCCCCGTCGGCTTCGCGGGCGGTCTTGCCGTCCGGGGTCTTCCAGGCCGTCAGGATCAGCGCCGTGTCCGCGATGGTGGTGACGAGCCGTCCACCGCGCCGAAGCGCCTGGAGCCACGGGACCGGGACAGGGCGGGCGGACACGGTGGCTACGATCCGGTCGTAGTCGCCGGGGAGAGCGTCGGTGGCGTCCTGAGTGACGAAGTGAGGGCTCAGCCCCATGCCTGCGAGGCGGTCCCGCGCGGCGTCGACCAGGTACCCGTCGATGTCCACGCTCGTCACGCGATCCGAACCGAGCCGCGTGGCGGCAATGGCGGTCAACCCGCCTGCGCCGGTGCCGATGTCCAGCAGGTCGTGCTCGGCGGCGATCCGGCCGTGCCGCAGCATCTTGACCACGAGCGGCGTGAGCGTGGCCGACGACGTGGGCAGCCCGGTCGGGCGGTCATCCGGCTTCGCGTGGTCCGCGTGCAACCCGCCCACGCTGGTGACCAGGGACTCGTTCCCGTAGGCCCGTTGGAGCCAGAAGTCCGGGTTCGCTTCCCCTACCTGAAGCTGCCAAGTGCCGCCCTCGGCAGGCTCCCACCACCTGGGGACCAGTTCGTGCCGGGGAACGCCGGCCACCGGGTTCCGCCATCGGGAGTCCGGATCGGTCGCCCGATCGGCCAGATCGGCGGCCTGTCCTTCCCATGGGATGCGTGTCATGCCTCGGGATCCTTTCAATGAATTCGTGCGGAGCCCCGGCCGTTCACGGCCGGGAGGAATCGCGTCCAGCCCGCAACTTCCGGTGACTGGTTCGGACTTCCTGGAACGGGAATGCAGGAAGGTCGAGGCATGGAGCCGTGACCACGATCGGCTTCAGGTGGAGTCGTCGCTCTCCAAGGTGGCTTCGCTTGCCGTGATCCGCACTGCTCGGAAGGAGCATGAATGACCGGCCCCACCCTTGACCTGGCCAGCGCCAAGTGGCGCAAGTCCACCTACAGCAACAACGGGGGCACTTGCGTTGAGGTAGCTCCGAACTTCCCTGGCCTGACGCCCGTCCGTGACTCCAAGGACCCCGAGGGTCCTGCCCTCGTCTTCCCCGCCGACGCCTGGTCCTCGTTCGTCGCCGCCGTCCAGGCCGGCGAGTTCGGCGAGGTCTGACACACCCACGCCGCCCGAACCCCACTACCCACAGCGGGTAGTGGGGCTCGCGCGTCAAGTTGACGCGCAGGCACGTCCGGCTGAGTGGGGCCTCGGTTGGCACGGGATAGGCCAGCGGTCGTAGTCGATGAGTATCCCGCGCCCGGCTTTCACTCCATCTCGGCGCCCCCGATGGGCTGTTCCCGAAGTTGGTCGACCTCCCGGCGGTAGAGAGACCGGGCCGCCCACGTTCCGTACTCCTGGGTGGGCGACGCCTGCTCAACCACGTGATGCGCCCGAGCCTTGAGCACGGCACCCCACAGCACCACATGGTGCCGAGCGCTGCGCCCACACTCCTTCGGTTCACCGGGCAGGCAGAGCGGAAGGGGATCGCCGACCTTGTTCGCGGCGTGTCGGACGTACCGGGCGATGTCGAGCCATTCGGTCTCGGTGCGGGCTGGCCAGCCGTTTGGGGCGTCGCCGGGCCACGGCGTCCAGTCGTCGCCGTAGTGGTCGCCGTGGTTGTCCAACGTCCGCTCCCTGGTTGCAGTACGGGGGTACTGATGCTAATCGGCGATGGGGGACCCGGGCGGGTCACAGTGCCGCACCGAGGGCACACAGGGCGAGCACGGGCCGCACATGGGAAGGAACTGTGGCGGGGTGCAGCTCTGCGCCACGTCGCATTCTCGCTTGATCTCGGATAGGGCGGCGGCGAGGCGTTCGCCCGACCAGATGTCGGCGAGCGGCTGTTGCAGGACGTTGCCCACCGGCATGAACCGGCCGAGCACGCACGGTGCGACGTCGCCGCTGGGCAGGATCGCGCACTTCTCGTGCGCGCAGTGACCACACAGGTCGGCGGAACACCCTGGCACGTTTACCTGACCAGCGACGAAGGTGGTCCGGCACGTCCCTGGTTGCGCACCGTGGCCAGAGCTGCGCTGTCCATAAAGACCCGTAGGACAACCCGTGCCCGCCGCAAAACTCCGGCCCCATCCTCGCTGTCAGGCCTTGAACCCGTTTCGGCCGGTCTGTCGGTACCCCCAGATAGGCTGCTCAAGAGCATGAGTGAAACGAGCCTGAAGGTGCCGCCGATGCCCTATCGCACCCCCACCTCCCAGCCCCCGGTGGCCGACCCGAAGATCCCGGTCCTCCCCTTCGACACCCAGAACTGGACAGAGTTCGAGCGGCTGATCTGTGAGCTCGTCGAGGCCGCAGAGGGACTCACCCAGGTCGCCCGATACGGAACCGCCGGCCAGTCGCAGGGCGGCATCGACGTGGTGGGCCGTACATCTGACGGTCGCTGGTCGGCCTTCCAGGTCAAGCACGTCGCCGGGTTCTCCGCCGCCTCGGCTCGTAAAGCCTTCGACCACTTCGTTCACGGTAGCCACCCCCACCGCGCGACCAGATTCGTCATCGCCACCTCGTGTCGAGGCATTTCCACCCAAGTGCGAGAAATCGCGCTCGGATATCAGGCCGAATTTCCCGATCTTCAGCTCGGCGAGGTGTGGGACGCGGAGCACCTGGGCCGCCTGTTGCGCCCTCTGCCATGGATCGTCGCTCGGTACTTCGGCGACCATGTCGCCCACCGCTTCTGCGACGCGGACGCGGTGGCCGCCCACTACGCTGCTCCCTACGAGCGAACAAGCACGCCCGACAACACCGTGGGCATCGCCGTCACGGACGCCGACCCGTTCGGCCTCGAAGTGCACCAAGCGATCCAGGCCGAGGACAACGCCCCGGGCAACGACTCTCTCCCCCCTTACCTACGTAGGCCCTTCGACGACGAACTCCACGCTGTCCTGGACCGCGCAGCGCATGGAACGAGCGGCACGGCCATCCTGCTCGGCGACTCCTCCACCGGCAAGACCCGGGCACTCTGGGAGTCGGTCCGACAGCTACCTGACGGCTGGCGCCTGTGGCAGCCACCATCGCCCGACGCCTTGCTCGGCTCCCTCCGCTCGGTCGGGCCGCAGACAGTCCTGTGGCTGAACGAAATCCACCGGTACCTACTCACCACTGACAGCGACCGGGACGAGAAAGTCGCCGCCGGGCTGTCCGCACTCGTCCGCGACCCCGACCGGGCACCAGCGCTCGTGCTGGGTACGTGCTGGCACGAGTATCAGCAGCCGATGACCACGCCGCCGGGCACCACCGACGAGACCAAGGAACGTCGTGCGCTTCTCGCGAACCGGTGGATCCCCGTGCCCTCTCGTTTCACCGAAGACCAGGTGACCGCGCTCCTCACGATGCCCGGCCTGAGTGACAGCCGGCTGCGCCAGGCCGCTCGGTCGGCCGAGGCCCGCCACATCACCCAGTACCTGGCAGGCGGCCCCGCACTCCAGGAGCGGTATGCCAACGCCTCCCCCACTGCCCGCGCGGTCCTCGAGGCCGCAATGGACGCCCGCCGCTTTGGCCACGGTCTCGAACTGGTCGCAGGATTCCTGGAGGACGCGGCCACGGATTACCTCACCGAACTCGAACTCGACCTCGCGCCGGAGGATTGGTTCGCGAAAGCTCTCCACTATCTCTCCGAGCCGTGCCGAGGTGTGTGCGGACCCCTGTCACCCGCCCGCAGGACGAGAGGCGACGGGCTGCGGGTCCGGCTCGCTGACTTCCTCGAACACGATGCACGTCGCACCCGAAACCTCCACTGCCCCGGTGACGCCTTCTGGCGCGCCGCAGAACGGCATGCAGCCACCTCCGACCGATCGACGCTAGCCCTCGCCGCCGCAGCCCGCGACCGGATCTCTGATGCCGAGTCCCTCGCCCGCTCAACGGCCGACACCGACGGCGGTAACGCACTGAACGCCCTAGCCTGGCACCTCGAACAGCGCCACAACGAGCTCGACGCGGCCCCCTACTACGCCCTCGCAGCCGAGGCGGGGCACGCTGGAGCACAGGTCCGACTGGCCTGGCGCCTCGAACAGGACGGGGCCCTAGACGAGGCCGGGGCATGGTACCAACGGGCCGTCAGCTCCGACGTGAACACGGACGCCACCGTGGGTCTCGCATCCATCGCCTGGGAGCGCGGCGATCGGCAGACCGCACTAAATCTCTACAACGAGGCCCTCGCCTCAGGCGGTGCCCGCAGCATCGAGTACCAGGCCCGCTGGCTGGCCGAGAAGGGCCGACATCGGCTGGCCCTCGCCCTAACGAGCTGCGCCTTCCGAGCCGGCAACACTGAGGCATTCACCGGACTCGCCTGGACGTACATGACCCCGGAGGAGAAGCCGAGGGCTATCGCCGTCCTCAAGCACGCGCTCCACGTTGAAGGCGACGTGAACGCTCCTCGGGAACTGGCCTGGATTCTGGCCGATGACGGTGACCGAGCGGGAAGCGAGGAGTACACCAAGATCGCGCTTGAGCTCGGCGAGGCAAAGGTGTTGCGCGGACTGGGGATGAAGCACGCTTCGGAGGGCAACCATCGCGCCGCCGCGGGGCTATACTGGCACGCCTACAACCTGAACATGACCTGGATCCTGCTCGACCTTGCCGACCTCCGGGAGAAGCAGGGTGACCTCCGCCGCGCCGGTCGCCTCTACCAACGAGCACTCCACGAGGGCCAGTCGTATGCCGCCCACGGCCTGGTCCGGGTTCTCGAACTCGCCGGACAGAGACGGGCTGCCGAGGAGCTGGCGAACCGCTCTTACGACACCGTAGAAACGCTCGCCCGCGTCCGTGCGGCACGTGGGCAACGGGAGGGCGCCGAACTGCTGCTCCGCGCCCTGGTCACCAAGGGCCACACCGAAGCTCTCCTCGCCCTGGGGCAGATCCGCCGAGCGGCCGGAGACCATGCCGGGGCCGAGTTGGCCTTCCGTCAGGCGATCGCTGCTGGCGTCGACCGGGCCACGCAGGCGCTCTCCGATCTCCACGCCGGGTCGCAGGACACGGCACACTGAACCCAGCCGTCCTTGCCCGGTATTATCCGGATCCACCACGCCCGGGAACAGTAAGGCCCACAGTGCCGTGTCCAGCCCGATGCCGTTAGTAAGACAGGCCATGTGGTCCAGCTTCGCCAGGACGGTCCGTATCTTCAGAGGGCCGCATCCACATGACCTTGTGCTGGGAACCTTCCGAACCCATGTAGCTCAAAACACACCCCCCACATGAGATATTCGGACTCCCTCACTCCGGGCCGACTGGAATCACTACTCACGAATTAGGAACCACGATCGGTCAGTCCTGGTTCGTACTCTTCTCTCGATCGGGGTGGTGGTGATATCGCTTGGCCCCAAGTGATCAGATGATCACGGAGGTTCGAGACTCGGGGGCTGGGGCAAATGTCTGACGGCGTGGACACCGGGGCGGACAATAGCGATCCACCACCTCCGACCCTCATCGGTCCGTGACTGACTGCGACTGACCGACCTCACCTACGCGGGCTCCCGAAAGCCCACCACCCGCGTGGCCTTCGGCCCCTAGCTGACGGTCATCTACAGTGCTTCGGAAACCAGCCAATCCTTCATCGTCGAGTCCATCGAGTACATGCTCGGCGACGCCCGTCTCCCGCTCATCCCCGAAGCCGAGAGCTACAGCCAGATGTTGCCGGCTGCAACTGCCCGAAGGACCGCCACTCACCCTGGTCCGACGACCGGGCGCCGGCACTGTCCACGTCCACTACGCGGATCTGTGCGACCCGGTCACTCGACGGGCCGAACTGGAGCTGACCGCGGTCCACCGCTCGGGCAGCTCGCGCAGCCTCTCCGCCATGCTCTTTAGGGAACTCGGCTACGCCGACACTCAGGTCCGCAAGAACGACGCCGGCGGCACCTGCAGACTGTCCCTTGTCGACCTCGCGCACCTGTCCCTGGTGACCGAGACCCGCATGGGCGGCCCCTTCTCCCCCGTCCTGCGATCGAATGCGGCTTCCGGCAAGACCGCTGCCGCCTCGGTGATGAAGTACCTCCTGACCGGCAAAGGCGGCCCGATGGCCGCCACCGAGCCGAACTCCGACCAACGCCAGGTCCACAAGGGCCAGATCGGGCTCCTCGACCAAATCGTCCTGGAGCTCTCCGCCAAGCTGACGGCCCAAGAAGACTCCTCCCACCTACGCGAACGGCTGATGCGGATCCAGGCCACCATCGACGCCCAGTCCCGATCCCTGCGAGTAAGCACCGACCGCCACGTCGGCGCGGTCGCAGCCAGCGTGAACGCCACACAAGAGCTCGCCGTCGTCGAGTCCCGCCTGACCGAGATCCACGACCTGCGCACCAGGTTGGTTCGGACTGCTGGGACAGCAGTACCGCTCCGACCTCGACCGACTCGCGATGGTCAGCGAAGCCGACAGCATCCTCGGCTACTTCCGCGTCGGCACCTGCGTCTTCTGCGGCGCCGAACCCGAACGCCACCACCACGGCCACGGAGAGCAGGAGACGACCCAACTGCACGCGGCAGTCCACGCCGACGCCGCCAAGACCAGCTCGCTCCTCACCGACCCTCTCTCGACCATCACCGACCTGCGAACCCAACTGAGCGAGCTCATCGGGCGAAGGGGCGACCTACTCCTGCGTGCCAGAGAACTCGACAACGAGATCTCCAAGGCCGAGGAACGCCTCGCACCCCTGCGGATGCACATGGACGACCTCCTGGCAGCCCGCTCAGCCGCCGAACGAGAACTCGAACTCGACGCCTGCATCGAGGAGCTGGACGATCGACGGTCCAAGCTCCATGGGGCGGGCGCGGTCCGCTCACACGGGCCCGCCAGCCACATCCCCGCCGGGGCACTCTCCAACCTCGATGACGTCCTACGGCGAACGCTGGACGCGTGGTCCGTTCCCTCGGTCGAGTTCGCCGAGTACAACCAGTACGACATGAAAGTGCGGGCCGACAGCCGGCCCCGCTCCGAACGTGGCCAGGGTATGCGCTCGGTCCTACACTCGGCATTCACCACCGCCCTCGCCCGGTACTTGCCTCAGCGGGCGCCTACTCCACCCGGCTTCGTAGTCCTGGATTCCCTCGTGGCCATCTACCGCGAACCGATCGGGGAGGACGTCGACTATCCGCCTGGCTATCTCAAATCCGCCCACTTCAAAGACCAGACGCCCACAACGGACACCGCAGGAGCGGTGGCGTGGAAGGCAGTTCATTCCGCGCCAACCTGGGTTAACGCTGTCGAGCAGCGACCGACGTGCATCATTGCGCCACTCAGGTAGTTGGTGGGTCAATCAGCCAGCAGGCAATCTGCCGAGCGGCCGACCCGCGACAAATAGGACGCTGGTAATGAATAACGTCTAGGTACCGAGCGAGGTAGACATGAGAGAAACCGAACATGGGACCGAACCAGTCATGGAGCAGTGGGCCCGGATCTCCGCTGACCCCAGCCTCCAGACGCCACCGTCCCCCGGGACTCCGGGCAACACGCCACCAGGCGAGGACCTCAACCTGAGAATCGGGTGGGACCGCTTCGAGAAGCTTCTGCTGGCGGTCGTGCAGGGTGCCCGCGGTCTGCGTGAGGTCAGGTTCCGTCGTTACGGCGTACAGGGGCAGGCGCAGCACGGCATCGATCTGGCGGGCCGCGAGCCCGACGGCGAGTACACAGTCGTCCAGTGCAAGGACTATCAGCGATTCACCGCAGCCGATCTTCGTGCGGCAGTCGAGCTGTTCGCCAACGGGGTGCGCCCATTCGGCGCCAATCGCATCATCGTTGCAACCTCCGCCTCGACTCTGACCACACAGGTCGCGGAAGAACTGGCGGCACTTCAGACGGAGCATCCAGATCTCGATCTGGATCTCTGGGGGGCCGAACAGATCAATGAGCACCTTCGCTATCAGGGTGATGTCGTTGCTCGGTTCTGGACCCGTGAAACGGCGGCGGCGTTCTCTACGGGGGCACCTCTTCCTGGTGTTCCAGCGCCTCATCCTGACCGACAGGAGCAGGCCGACCGCATCCTCCTCGGCCCGTTGAACACCGACGACGTGAAGCCGCTTCTTCGGGAAGCCCAGACGAACCAGACAGTTGAGCCGGCTGAGGCCGCCCGGCTGTACGGGCGCTTGGCCTCTCGATTCACCGAGGCCGGTTTCCGGGGTCACGCCACGGTGCTGAGCAGGAGACAGCTCGACGCACTCAGAGCAGCGGGGAGGTGGGAAGAGGCGGCCGGGCTTGCCGCTCGTTTGGCCGCGGCCGCACTCCACCACGCAGACCGGTATGAGGCGAGGCGGCTCGGCCACTTGCTGCAGGAGTTGACCGGTGCGGCGGCCGAGGCGGACCCGGCACAGGCCTCCTCGGTGCGGCGCCACATGCGGCTGGTCGACGCGGCGATCCAGCAGGACGGGCATCCCTTCGGAGAGTTCTCGAGGTTGCGCGCTGTTCTCAACGAGGAGCATCCGGAGGAGGACTACCGGCCGCTCCTCGTCCTGAACCTCGCGGAGGCCGTGCTGGCCGTCGAACCCGACCAGGTCGAGAGTCTGGACGAACTGCTCGGTCGTGTTGTGGACCAGATCCGGGAAGGAGCCGCCACGGAGGCCGGGGACGGCATTGCGATTCGCCTGCGCCTCGTGCGAGCCGAGTACGACGCCGATGAGCGGCGTGCGCTCCTGCGATCGGCCCGGCTCCGTAGGGTCTCAGGCCGTTACCGGGCATTGATCAATGCGCGTGAGGCCCGGCGTCTGGCCCTCGGAGCACGGGCTGAGGAGGCGCTGGAATGCTGGCGCGAGGCGGTTTCCGACGCCATTCTGGCCGGAATGGCGGAGGAAGCCGCCGACTGGCTCTACGCCATTCGTGCTCTCAATGTTCAGTACGGCCCTCTGACCACGGAGATCGACGAGGAGCATCGACTCGCGCAGGCTCTTCGTGGGACCGGGACGGCTCGTCTGCTCGACCGCGTGCGTGACCCTCGGGAACAGGCGATGTCCGCTCTGGTGGCCAACCAACCCGTCGGAGCCGTGCACGCGGGTCGGAGGTGGCTTATCGAGAGTGTGGTGACCGGGAGTTGGGCGGACGAATGCGAGGCCCTCTCGTTCCTCGGTGATCGTTACGCGGAGAACTCCGAGCCGGCTCTCGCCGCGGCGTACTACCAGCGGGCAGGTGACACGGCGAAGGTGAAGGAACTGGCCGTTACAGTCGGGGACCGACTCCTCGCCGTACAGACCCTCGGCCAAGGGCCATGGTGGGAGCTACGCGCCCGTGCTGTCCTCGTCTCGGCCCAAGTGGACCTGGTCGACGACGATTCGGCCGCGGTGCTCCTGGAGGAACTCACCGAAATCGCCTCCTGCGGCCGGCGCGGGGAGCTAACGGAGTCACCGACCTTCGCACTCACGACGCAGGCTACGAAGACCGCCTGTGCCCTCGCCGGACGGGGCACACCAAGACAAGCCCACGCCCTGCTCAACCTGCTGTCTCCAGACGTACCTCGCGAGCCGAACCACTACCGATACACGGATGCCGAGCACGCCACCGCTTGTCTTGAGATCGCGTTGGCTCACCCGGGCGTAGCGATGAGAGCGCTGTCACGGCTTATCGACCTTGCGGATCTCGGGGTGGAGAAAGCTGTGGAGATCATGCTGGACGACCGCGTCCTGCGTTCGCTGGGAGCAGGACGAACTGACGCCGCCACCCATTGGCCGCCGAGCGAATGCATTGCACTGACGGACGAGCAACGAATCGAGCTCCGCGTCCGGGCATGTGGACTGGACGCGCGCGGTCACTACCTCGCAAGCGTCATTCGCCACGAGCTCGATCCGGCGCATCTGTCGGCGCGAGCGCGGGCAGAGCAGGCACGTGATCGAATTTTGAGTCGACCCGCGCCCGATCCGCACCGAACCGAATTCGGTACGGCCATGGTCACCGACTCCTATCTGGTCTGCAGCCTCGCTATCGAGGACCAGCAGGCCTGCCTCACCAAACTGGAGACGATCGCCAAGGACAACCGGGAGACCGCTTCGACGAGGCAGGACGCTCTGACGGCGCTGCGAAATCTGGTGATGGAGCAGAGCGGTCCAGCCAAGCGTGCCGTGTTCCTGGCCAGCAAGAGCTTCGTCGCAGGCGACCGCGATGGAAGCGCTCACGACGAACTCACCGGCGAAGCACACCCTCTCAGCTTCTTCAAGATCAGCCTGGGGTCGGCCTCCCTGCGCGGGCACGGACTCCAACTCGCTGGAGCGGCCGCGGCAACCGACGAAGACCACGGCTGGGTCGCGGAGCAAGCCGTAGGTCTGCTCCGCAGCGACGACCCGGCCGAGGTGCGGGCGGCAGCGTTGGTGTTCGGGCGACTTCCGGGGGAGACCACCCTGCACGTGGACGTCGACCTACTGTCCACACACAGTGACTCCACCGTCCGCGAGGCCAGCGCGGTCCTGTGCATGCGCAGACCGAGGCACCATCGGAATACGGCCGTACGTCTTGCTCACGACAACGATTTCCGGGTACGTCGAACCCTGGCAGCAGCAGCCCGTGCGTCCGCGAGCTCGCCAGACGACGTGCGGTCCGTGCTGGAGCTGCTGGCCACCGATCCGCGTCACAGCGTGCGACGAGCCGCTCGCATTTGACCTCCAGCCGGGGCCAGCGGCCAGCACCGACTCAGCTTGGTCAACCCGGGGTCTGTGCAGTTGCGGCGGCTGGTGTGGGTACGGCGACGCGCGACGGGTAGCTCCGCAGAGTCAGAAATCGATACGCGCGTACGGGCTGCATAGGACGGCTACAAGCCATCCGACTCGCCAACGTTCGCCCTACCTCTGCAAACTCACTTGCGGCCGAAAACCCTGGGTACCGCCGAATGCACGTCGATGGTGGAGCGCCAGTCGAGTTCGGTCATGCGTCCGTGGGTGCCGTCGGGGCCGCTGTCGGCGTAGCAGTGGTCACACCGTTCGTTGCAGAACGCGGTCACCTCCAGAGAACAGGGGAAGAGAGGGCAGGGGAAGTAAGGAATCGACGGTGATCGAGGGGCGGCCGCTCCCCGCCGGAGCGGCGATTTCGGCGGGGAGCGGTGTGGCTCGGCGAGGGTCTGGCGCCAACGTGCCCTCGGAGCCGGCCGGCAGGGGAGGTAGGCCTGCCGGCGCCCGTCCGTGACTGTCCTTCACGGACGGGCGTTGAACCCCGCCGCCGCGCGGGATGAGTAATCGCGGCGCGGTGGCGGGAGCGTGTTGTCAGTCCGGCACGAACGTGCCGCATCTGCACGGGCGTTGAAGCGGCGGCTCGGTGGTCGGCTCGTCACCCGCCTCGACCGCGTTTCGTTGCGTCGTCCCCGCCACAGCGGTGAAGCCGCCGGCCGCCAACGAGCTGAGGTGCAGCCCGGCGAGCAGCATCTCCCCCGAGGTCACGCCGGCTCCGGAAACATCGGCCGACGCTGGGAGTTGCTCCCCGTGCCCGGCGCGATCTCCCTGGGGTCGCACCGTCGCAGCTGATCGGGCCTGGTCGTCCACTCGCACCCCCCGCCGAGCGGCCTCAGAAAGGCCGCCCCGCAGAGGATCTCCATGAAGACCCCCTCCTTCGGCTTGCCGTCGTCGTCTCGGTGCTTCAGGTCCCGCACCACCTCGTTGCGGACGAAGTCGGGCAGCGCGGATTTCGGGTTTTCGGGCATGGGAGTCTCCGTAGCGCTTCGCTCTCGGCGTGTCACTTGGTGTAGCCATGGTGGCGCGACAGCCTCTACGATCGGAAGGGCTTAACCCTTGACCGTTTCGTCGAGTTACAAGGCACGGTGAATCATGGAGTTCGAGGAGACTGATCAACCGTCATCTCCGGCCATCCGCTTCGGAAACGAGCTTCGCAGGTCACGGCGTGCGAGGAACCTCTCCCAGACCAAGCTCGCCAAGATCATGGGCTTCAGTCACGCCCTGGTGTCGTACGTCGAAGGAGCTAAGAAGCCCGTAACCATTAACTTCGCCACGGCAGCCGATCAAGCGCTCGATACAGGGGACAAGTTCCGGGAACTGTTCCGCCAGATCGAGCACGCCAGCCTGCTGGAGGGGTTCGAAGAGTTCGCCAGGGAGGAGGCCCGCTGCCGGAAGATACGGACGTTCGAGCTGAACGTGGTCCCGGGACTCTTCCAGACCGAGGAGTATGCAAGCGCCCTGGCGAACGCCGCAGTTCTCCGAGGCAGCATCACCAAGGAGCAGGCCGCACAACGAGTCGCCTTCCTCATGGATCGGCAGCAAATCATCCGAGCCGAACGCATCCCCGTGCTTCACGCGGTCATGGACGAGAGCTGCCTGCGCCGACCCGTCGGAGGCCCGGCCGTCATGCAGGCACAGCTTCGGCACCTTGAGAGCCTGGCCGAACTCCCGTTTCTCACACTCCAGGTAGCCCCGGTGACGCTTGGCGAGCACATCCCGTTCACGATGCCCATCGTTCTGTTGACCCTGCCGGATCGCTCCACCATCGGCTATGCGGAGTCACAGGCACGTGGCATCCTGGAACGGGACCGCAAGACGGTCGAGGCGTGGAGCCGTGACTACGATCAGCTCCAGGTGGAGTCACTTTCCAAGGTGGCTTCGCTTGCCAAGATCCGCGCTGTTCGGAAGGACTATGAATGACCGGCCCCATCCCCAACCTGGCCAGTGCCGAGTGGCGTAAGTCCGGCTACAGCAACAACGGGGGCAACTGCATCGAGGTGGCTCCTGGCTTCCCGGGTGTACTGCCCGTCCGTGACTCCAAGGACCCCGAGGGTCCTGCCCTCGTCTTCCCCGCCGACGCCTGGTCGTCGTTCGTCGCCGCCGTCCAGGCCGGCGAGTTCGGCGAGGTCTGACGCACGCACGTTGTCCGAGCCCCACCACCCACGGCGGGTGGTGGGGTTCGCGCGTTCTGGGTGGTGACAGTGTTTCAACTGCGTTCACCGGATGCTCGTGCGCGGTCTTGTGCACCGTGCGGGCGGCGACGTTGGATGTACACCATCCGCTGACCGTCGCGTTCACGTCATACCCTCACGGAGCCCCAATGCCGCTGTCGTCCCTCCGCAAGGCCGCCGCCGCCTGCGCTGCCGCCGCCGTGCTCGGCGCGCTCGCCACTGCCCCCGCCACGGCTGCCACCGGCGCCACGACCGAGTCCGCCCCGGTCACCGCGCCCGCGCTGGACGTCCTCACGTACAACACGTTCCTGATGAGCACGACCCTCTACCCCAACTGGGGCCAGCAGTACCGGGCGCAGGCGATCGCCTCGGCGGACTTCTTCCAGGGCCACGACGTGGTCGTCCTGGAGGAGGCCTTCGACAACGCGGCCTCCGACGCCCTGACCGCCAAGGCCTCGGCCGCCTACCCGTACCACACCCCGGTCGTCGGCCGCTCCACCAGCGGCTGGGACGCGACCTCCGGCAGCTACAGCGCCGCCACCCCCGAGGACGGCGGCGTGACGCTGCTCAGCAAGTGGCCGATCCTGCGCAAGGAGCAGTACGTCTACAAGGACGCCTGCGGCTCGGACTACTTCTCGAACAAGGGCTTCGTCTACGCCGTCCTGAACGTGAACGGCCAGCGCACCCACGTGGTCGGCACCCACCTGCAGTCCACCGACTCGGGCTGCTCCAGCGGCCAGCCGGCCGCCATCCGGGCCAAGCAGCTCACGGCCATGCGCGGCTTCCTGGACGCCAAGCAGATCCCGGCGAACGAGCCGATCCTGCTCGCCGGCGACCTCAACATCGACTCGCACGGCTCCGAGTACCAGGCCCTGCTGGACAACGCCAACCTGGCGCCGGCCTCCGCCCGCACGGGCTGGCCGTACTCCTTCGACACCGCCGACAACTCCGTCGCCGCCTACCGCTACCCGGGCGAGCCCAAGGAGGACCTGGACTACGTGCTCTACCGGGCCGACCACGCCCGCCCGCAGCAGTACACCAACCAGGTCCTGCGCACGCACAGCGCGCCGTGGACGGTGAGCAGTTGGGGCAAGAGCTACACCTACACCGACCTCTCCGACCACTACCCGCTCGCCGCGCACTGACCGGAGAAGCGCACTGACCGGGGAAGCACACTGACAGGAGACCAACCCGCACCGACGGGGAACTAAGCAGCCCCGAAGGGCAGTTCCAGCTCCGCCCAGACCACCTTGCCGTCCCTGGTCAGCCGGCTGCCCCAGCGCTGGGCCAGCTCGCTGACCAGGAACATGCCGCGCCCGCCCTCGTCCTGCTCGGCGAAGGGGCGCAGCTGCGGGGTCGCCCCGCCGGCGTCGGAGACCTCCAGGGTGAGCACCCGGTCGCGGAACAGCCGCAGCCGCCGCGGGGCGTCGGCGTGCAGCAAGGCGTTCGTGACCAGTTCGCTGACCAGCAGCTCGGCGTAGTCGGAGAGGGCGGTCAGGCCCCAGGCGTCCAGGGTGGCGCGGGTGAAGCGGCGGGCCTTGCCGGGCAGCCGGCCGCCGCCGGTGAGCGGGAGGGTGGCGATCCGGTCGGCGGGCAGCGGCAGGACCCGTGCCATGATCATCGCGATGTCGTCCTCGGTGCCGTCGGTGACGAGTGCGCCGAGGACGGCGTCGCAGTTCTCCTCCAGGGTGCGGCCGGGCCCGGCGAGGGTGTCGGCCAGCAGGTCGATGCCGTCGTCGAGGTCCTGGCCGCGACGCTCGACCAGGCCGTCGGTGTAGAGGGTGACCATGCCGCCCTCGGGCAGGGTGAACTCGATCGACTCGAAGGCCACCCCGCCGACGCCCAGCGGCACGCCGGGTGGCACCTCGACCCGGCGGGCGGTGCCGTCGGGGGCGACCCAGATCGGCGGCAGGTGGCCGGCCGAGGCGATCTGGACGGTGCGCTCCAGCGGGTCGTAGACGGCGCAGATGCAGGTGGCGAACTGGCCCTCGCCGATGCCCGAGGCGGTCTCGTCCAGGCGTGTGAGGACCTGCTCGGGCGGCATGTCGAGGGTGGCGAGCGTCCGGGCGACGGTGCGCAGCTGGCCCATGGTGGCGGCGGCCCGGATGCCGTGGCCCATCACGTCGCCGACCACCAGGGCGACCCGGCCGCAGGACAGCGGCACGACGTCGAACCAGTCGCCGCCGACCTCGCTGACCACGCTGCTGGGCAGGTAGCGGTAGGCGATCTCCAGGCCCAGGGTGCGGTGGATCTCCTGTGGCAGCAGGCTGCGCTGGAGGGTGAGCGCCGTCTCCCGCTCGCGCCGGTAGAGCCGGGCGTTGTCGATGGCCAGCGCGGTGCGGGCGACCAGTTCCTCGGCGAGCGCCACGTCGGCGTCGCTGAACGGCTCGGAGTTGCGCATCCGGATGAACTCGGAGCCGCCGAGCACCATGCCCCGGGCGGTGAGCGGCACCATCAGGTACGAGTGGATGCCCGCCGCGATGCCGGGCTCGACCCGGTCCTCGCTGGAGACCAGGCCGCGCAGCACCTCGGCGTCCACGTGGGCGCGCAGCAGGGGGCGTCCGCTGCGCAGGCACTGGGTGTAGCTGCGGTCGGGGGCGTACTCGGAGGTCTCGCCGACGGTGTCCACGGCGTGCGCGAGGCCCGACTCGTAGGACTCGCCGACCGCGACGGCACGCAGGGTGACCGTCCGGTCGGAGGGGATGGGGGTGGGTTCGGCGCCGCGCAGCACCGGTTCCAGCAGGTCGACGGTGGCGAAGTCGGCGAACCGGGGGACGACGGCCTCGATCAGCTCCTCGGCGGTGCGCTGGAGGTCGAGGGTGGTGCCGATCCGGGCCGTTGCCTCGGCGATGGTGGCGAGCCGTTCCTGGGCGCGGGCGGCGCGGGCCTCGGCCTGGAATCGCTCGGTGACGTCGATGATCGAGGAGCAGACGCCGAAGACCCGGCCGGTGGAGTCCTCCAGCCGGAAGTAGGAGGCTGACCAGGCGCGGTCGCGCTTGGGGTCCCCTGGCACCCGGCCGTGGGAGCGGGCGTCCACCACGGGCTTGCCGCTCCTGAGCACCTGCCGCATGGTCTGCTCGATCTCGACGCTGTTGATGCCGGGCAGCACCGCGGGTATCCGGCGGCCGAGGTGGGCCGCGACGGGGACGCCGTTCATCCGGGCGAGCGCCTCGTTGAGCCGGACGTAGCGCAGCTCGGTGTCGTAGACGGCCATGCCGATCGGCGAGCGGTCGAAGACGCCGTCCAGGACGGCGAGGTCGGCCTCGACCGCCTGGAGGGCGCGGATGTCGGAGGCGGTGGCGAGCAGCAGCAGGGTGCCGGCCGGGCCGGCGATCGGGTAGGTGCGGAACTCCAGGTCGACCTTGTGGCCGTCGCGGTGGCGGACCGGGAAGACGCCGGACCAGCCGGTGGAGCCGCCCATGATGTGGGCGAACAGGGACAGCACCTCGGGGCGGTCGGTGCCGTCGGTGAGCAGCTGGGCGGCGTAGCTGCCGACGGCCTCCTCGGCGGAGTAGCCGAGCAGCGCCTCGGCGTCCTCGCTCCAGTGCAGGATCAGGCCGTCGCCCTGGAGCAGGGCCGTCGCGAGCGGGACGAGTCGGTGGCCTTCGGGGCGTACGGGGGTGGCGCCCGGTGCGGGGCCGGCGGCGGAGGTCACGTCCCACTCGTTTCCGTGCATGATCAGGCAGCACCCCGGTTCGGCTCGTGCCCGGCCGGGGGCCTCACGGTCCGTGCCGGCCGGGATTCTTCTCCAGACTGCACGGACATCGGCCGCCCGGCGACCCCTTGGTCAGGGGTCGTCCGGCCGTTCCGGTAGTACGGGAGTCATGGGCGTACCGGCCGCAGCGTACTCTCCAGAACGCCGGTCCACTGCCGGATCACCCCGGATCGTCGGACGCTGTCGTCGGTGAGCAGGTTGGCCAGGCCCAGCCCGCGGGCGAGGTCGAGGGTGGCCTGCACGGACTCGCGCACGCCGGGGCGGGTCTCGTCGGCGTCCAGGAACTCGACGGCGGCCCGGTGGGCCTCCCGGCCGACGTGCCCCTCCAGGGCGATGATCCGCTCGCGCAGCGGCTCCTCGGTGGCGGCAGCCGTCCACAGGTGCAGGGCGGCGCGGAACAGCGGGCCGGTGTAGAGGCGCACGATCATGTCGACGACCGCCCGGGTGCGGTCGGGGCCGGCGGCCGGCAGCTCGCCCGTGTGGGCGCGGACGGCGGCCAGCCGCTCGGCGGTGACGTGCTCGACGGCCGCGGTGAACAGGTCCTCGCGGGTCGGGAAGTGGTGCTGGGCTGCGCCCCGGGACACTCCGGCGCGCTCGGCGACCACGGTGACGGTGGAGCCGTGCCAGCCGAGCTCGGCCAGGCAGTCCACGGCCGCCGCGAGCAGCCGGGCCCGGGTGGCGCGGCTGCGGTCCTGCTGGGGGGCGCGGGCGGCGGGATGGCTGGTCATGGCTGGCGGCGGTTCCTGTTCCGGTGGGGGCTCGGCGGGCCGGTCGTGCCCGACGGGCCCGTCGCTCTCGGCGGGCCCGCCGTGCTCGGCGGGTCGATCCTCACAGACGGGCGCCGGTCTTCGGCCGCCGGGGGCCCGGCCGCTCAGCGGGAGGCCTCGGGGGCGGTGGCGGAAGTAGAGACGGAGGCCGACGCACGGCGCTCGGCCTCGCGGGCCCGTAGCTCGCGCCGGAGGATCTTGCCGGCCGCGGACTTGGGGACGGCCTCGACGAACTCCACCGCGCGGACCTTCTTGTACGGGGCCACCAGCCCGGCCACGAAGCCGGTGACCTCCTCCGCGCTCAGGCCGCTGCCCGGAGCACGGACCACGAAGGCCTTGGGGCACTCGGTGCCGTCGGCGTCCGGGACGCCGATCACGGCGGCGTCGACGATCTGCGGGTGGCCGAGCAGCACGGCCTCCAGCTCGGCCGGGGCCACCTGGTAGCCCTTGTACTTGATCAGCTCCTTCACCCGGTCGACGATGTACAGGTACCCCCGGTCGTCGACGAAGCCGACGTCGCCGGTGTGCAGCCAGCCCTCGGCGTCGACCACCGCGGCGGTGTCGGAGGGGCGGCCGAAGTACCCCTTCATCACCTGCGGGCCCCGGATCAGCAGCTCGCCCGGCTCGCCGGGCCCGAGGTCCTCGCCGGCGCCGTCCAGGGCGGCGACCCGCAGCTCGGTGGACGGGATCAGCCGCCCCACCGAGCCGGGCGAGGGGTCGCGCTCCAGCGGGGAGACCACGTGGGTGACCGGGGACAGCTCGGTCATGCCGTAGCCCTGGAGCAGGTGCGGCAGGCCCAGGCGGCGGGCGCAGGCGGCGGCGAGCTCCGGATCCAGCGGGGCGGCCGCGCACAGCAGGTACTCGACGGAGGAGAGGTCGAAGCGGTCCACGACCGGGTGCCTGGCCAGGGCGAGCGCGATCGGCGGGGCCACCACCAGCGCCTGCACCCGCTGCTCCTCGATGGTGCGGCAGAACTGCTCCAGGTCGAAGCGGGGCAGCACCACCACGGTGGCGCCGCAGCGCAGCGGCTGGTTGAGCAGCGCGGTCAGGCCGTAGATGTGGAAGAAGGGCAGCACGGCGAGCACCCGTTCGCCCACGGCGGGCCGGTAGAGGGCGTCGCACTGGGCGAGGTTGGTGGCGATCGAGCGGTGGGTGAGCATCACCCCCTTGGGCAGTCCGGTGGTGCCGCTGGAGTAGGGCAGCACCGCGACGTCCCGGCCGGGGTCGATGGCGATCCCGGGGGCGGGGCCGGTGGTGGCCAGCAGGTCGGCGAGCGAGCGGTGGCCCTCGGCGCCGTCCAGGACGAGGATCTCGGCCAGTGGGCCGCCCTGCTCGGCGAGCAGGGCGGCGGCCTTGCGGGCGGTCGGCAGGAGTGGGGAGACGGTCACCAGCCAGCGGGCGCCGCTGTCGCCGAGCTGCCCGGCCAGGTCGGCGGGCGTGGCCATCGAGGACACCGTGGTCACGGTGGCGCCGGCCCGGGTGGCGCCGTAGAAGGCCGTCGGGTAGCCGAGCGTGTTGGGGCTGAACAGGGCCACCACGTCGCCCTGGCGCACCCCGGCCGCGGCCAGCCCGGCGGCCACCCGCTCGACGCCGGCGGCGAGCCGCGCGTAGCTGACGCGCTCCCCGGTGACGCCGTCGATCAGGGCCGGCCCGTCGCCGTACGCCGCCGCGCCGCCGAGTACCGCGTCATGGATCGGCAGGTCCACCGTCGGCACGTCCGGGAATTCGCTGCGGAACACCAAAGTAAGCCTCCAGGAAGGTAGTTGACGCATCGACTGGCGCGGCAAAAGGTCGACCGAGGGTACGAACAGGAGCATACGGACCATGACGTCCGCCACTGCAAAGTTCGCCGAGATGTCCCTCTGGTGACCCACCGGGGGCACGCCCGGCGGGTGCGTCCGGTGGGTGCGTCCGCTGGGTGCGGTGCGTCCGGCGCTGCGGACTAATAGGACTTCGGGAGGCCGAGGGTGTGCTGGGCGACGTAGTTGAGCACCATCTCGCGGCTGACCGGGGCGACCCGGCCGACCCGGGTGGCGGCCAGCAGCGCGCCCAGCCCGTACTCCTGGGTGAGGCCGTTGCCGCCCAGCGTCTGCACCGCCTGGTCGACGGTACGGGCGGCGGCCTCGCCGGCCGCGTACTTGGCCATGTTGGCGGCCTCCCCGGCGGCCAGGTCCTCCCCCGCGTCGTAGAGCAGCCCGGCCTTCTGGGTCATCAGCCGGGCCAGCTCGATCTCCACCGCGCACTGGGCCAGCGGGTGGGCCAGGCCCTGGTGGGCGCCGATCGGGGTGGACCAGACGGTGCGGGTCTTCGCGTACTCGACGGCCTTGCCGAGGGCCTGGCGGGCCAGGCCGAGGGAGAACGCGGCGGTCAGCACGCGCTCGGGGTTGAGGCCGGCGAACAGTTGCAGCAGGCCGGCGTCCTCGTCGCCGACCAGGGCGTCGGCGGGCAGCCGGACGTCGTCCAGGAAGACCTGGAACTGCTTCTCGGGGGCGACGAGTTCCATCGGTATCGCCCGGTACTCGAAGCCGGCGGCGTCGCGCGGGACGATGAACAGGCAGGGCTTGAGCCTGCCGGTGCGGGCGTCTTCGGTGCGGGCGACGAACAGCACGGCGTCGCAGTGGTCGATGCCGGAGACGAACACCTTGCGGCCGGTCAGCAGCCAGTCCCCGCCGTCCCGGCGGGCGACGGTGGAGATCCGGTGCGCGTTGGAACCGGCGTCCGGCTCGGTGATGCCGAAGGCCATCTTGCGGCTGCCGTCGGCGAGTCCGGGCAGCCAGCGCTGCTTCTGCTCCTCGGTGCCGAAGCGGGCGATCACGGTGCCGCAGATCGCCGGGGAGACGATGAGCAGCAGCAGGGGGCAGCCGGCCGTGCCCAACTCCTCCAGCACGATGGCCAGATCGGTGACGCCGCCGCCCCCGCCGCCGTACTCGGCGGGCAGGTTCACGCCGAGGTAGCCGGCCTTGCCGGCGTCCGCCCACAGCTCGTCGGCAGGCTCGCCGGCCCGGGCCTTGGCCATGTAGTAGGCGGAGCCGTAGCGGCGGCCGAGGTCGCCGACGGCCTGGCGCAGGGCCCGGCGTTCGGGGGTCTCGATGAGCTGACTGCCGATGGTGGACATGCGGGGTCCTTCCTCAGGCTTCTGCGGCGGGCTGGACGGCGGCTGTTGCGGCGGGCTCGGCGGCAGGTTCTGCGGCGGACCCGGCGGCGGGATCTGTGGCGGGCCCGGCCTCGGGTACTGCGGCGGGCCTGGCCTCGGGCGGTGCGGCGGGCCCGGCCTCGGGCGGTGCGGCGGGCTGCACGACGGCGAGCAGGGCGCCGAGCTCGACCTGCCGGCCGGGGACGGCGCGGAGTTCGACCAGGACGCCGTCGGCCGGGGCGGTGACGCGATGTTCCATCTTCATCGCCTCCAGGACGAGCAGCGGCTGACCGGCCGTGACGGTGTCGCCGACGGCGGCGGTGGTGCGCACGACGGTGCCGGGCATCGGGGCGAGCAGCGCGCCCGGGTCCGTCCGGGCGGCCGGGGCGGGGAAGCGCGGCAGGGCGGTGAGCGCGATGCCCCCGTTCGGGGTGTCGACGTACACCCGGTCGCCGTAGCGCGCGACGCGGTGGCCGCGCCGGACGCCGCCCTCGCGCAGCGTGACCTGCTCGGGCGAGGCGTCCAGGAGCTCCGCCTGCGGGTGGTCGTCGGCCCGCAGGCCGTCCCGGGTGAGGCGGTAGCGGACCTCCAACTCGGCTCCGTCGTCGGCGCGGTAGCGCTTGGACTGCGGCTGCGAGGGCAGGTTGCGCCAGCCCGACGGCAGTGCGCCGTGCGGGCCGGTCCGCCGGGCGGCGGCGTCGGCGAGGGCGGCGGCCAGGGCGGCGCGCGCAGTCTCCTTGCCGTCCGGGGCGGTGAGCTCGGCCGCGTGCTCGGCCAGGAAGCCGGTGTGCAGGCGTTCGGCCAGGAAGGCCGGGTGCCGCAGCGCCCGGACCAGCAACTCCCGGTTGGTGGCAGGCCCGTGGACCCTGGCGCGGGCGAGCGCGTCGGCCAGGCGGCGGGCGGCGGCGGCGCGGGTCGGCGCCCAGGCGATCACCTTGGCGAGCATCGCGTCGTAGTGCGGGGTGATCTCGTCGCCGGCCGCCACGCCGGAGTCCAGCCGGACGCCCTGCCCGCCGAACTCCTGGTACGGCACGGTGAGTTCGAGGCGGTGCAGGGTGCCGGTGGCGGGCTGCCAGTCCTTCGCCGGGTCCTCCGCGTACAGCCGGGCCTCGATCGCGCAGCCGGTGGCGGGCGGCGGGACCGGCCCGGGCAGCCGCTCCCCCTCGGCGACGGCGAGTTGGAGCGCCACCAGGTCCAGTCCGGTGACCGCCTCGGTGACCGGGTGCTCGACCTGGAGGCGGGTGTTCATCTCCAGGAAGTGGAACCGGCCGTCCTCGCCGAGCATGAACTCCGCCGTACCGGCGCCGGTGTAGCCGATCGCCCGGGCGGCGCTGACGGCCGCCGCGTGCAGCCCGGCGCGCACCGCCTCGGGCAGGCCGGGGGCCGGGGCCTCCTCGATCACCTTCTGGTGCCGCCGCTGCAGCGAGCAGTCGCGGTCGCCGACCGCCCAGACCGTGCCGTGCGCGTCGGCCAGCAGCTGGACCTCGACGTGCCGCCCGGCGGGCAGGTAGCGCTCGCAGAACACCTCGTCCGAGCCGAAGGCCTTCGCCGCCTCGGCGCGGGCGGCGGCCAGTTCGCCGGGGAGCTCCGCGAGCGTGCGCACCACCCGCATGCCGCGTCCGCCGCCGCCCGCCGCCGCCTTGACCAGGAGCGGCAGGTCGGCCTCGGTGGGGTCGGTCAGGGCGTCCAGCACGGGCACCCCGGCCGCGGCCATCAGCCGCTTGGCCGCCGTCTTGGAGCCCATCGCGGCGATCGCGGCCGGCGGCGGGCCGACCCAGACCAGCCCGGCGTCCAGCACGGCCTGCGCGAACTCGGCGCTCTCCGACAGGAATCCGTACCCGGGGTGGACGGCATCCGCGCCCGCCGCCAGCGCGGCGCGGATGATCAGGTCGGCGCGCAGGTAGGTGTCGGCGGGCGCGGCGCCGGGCAGCCGCACGGCCGCGTCGGCCTCACGGACGTGCGCGGCCCCGGCGTCCGGGTCGGAGTGGACGGCGGTGGTCGCGACGCCCAGGGCCCGGCAGGTGCGGAAGACCCGGCGGGCGATCTCGCCACGGTTGGCGACCAGCAGGTTGGTGATCATGTCTCGGGTGCCCCTCACAACTCGGCCTCACAGCTCCGTCGAACAGCTCGGTCTCGCAGCTCCGTCTCGCAGCTCGATCTCGCGGCTCGGCCTCACATCCGGAAGACGCCGTAGCCACGCGCGCCCTCGACCGGCGCGTTGTGGATCGCGGACAGGCACAGGCCGAGCACCGTACGGGTGTCGCGCGGGTCGATCACGCCGTCGTCGTACAGCCGCCCGGACAGGAAGACCGGCAGCGACTCGGCCTCGATCTGCTGCTCGACCATGGCGCGGATCGCCGCGTCCGCGTCCTCGTCGTACGGCTGCCCCTTCGCGGCGGCCGACTGCCGGGCGACGATCGACAGCACCCCGGCGAGCTGCTGCGGGCCCATCACCGCGGACTTGGCGCTCGGCCAGGCGAACAGGAAGCGCGGCTCGAACGCCCGCCCGCACATGCCGTAGTGGCCGGCGCCGTAGGACGCGCCGATCAGCACCGACAGGTGCGGCACCCGGGAGTTGGCGACGGCGTTGATCATCATCGCGCCGTGCTTGATGATGCCGCCCTGCTCGTACGCCCGGCCGACCATGTAGCCGGTGGTGTTGTGCAGGAACAGCAGCGGAATGTCCCGCTGGTTCGCCAACTGGATGAACTGGGCGGCCTTCTGGGACTCCGCACTGAACAGCACGCCCTGCGCGTTGGCCAGCACGCCGACCGGGTAGCCGTGCAGCCGGGCCCAGCCGGTGGCCAGGCTGGTGCCGTAGAGCGGCTTGAACTCGTCGAAGTCGGAGCCGTCGACGATCCGGGCGATCACCTCGCGCGGGTCGAAGGGCACCTTGAGGTCGCCCGGGACGATGCCCAGCAGCTCCTCCTCGTCGTACTTCGGCGGCTCGGCCAGCCGGTCCGGCGACGGGCCCGGCTTGCGGTGGTCCAGCCGGGCGACGATCCGGCGGGCCAGCCGCAGCGCGTCCGCCTCGTCCGCCGCGAAGTGGTCGGCCAGGCCGGAGGTGCGGGCGTGCATCTCGGCGCCGCCGAGCGACTCGTCGTCGGCCTCCTCACCGGTGGCCATCCTGACCAGCGGCGGGCCGCCGAGGAACACCTTGGCGCGCTCCCTGACCAGCACGGTGTGGTCCGACATGCCGGGCACGTAGGCGCCGCCGGCCGTCGAATTGCCGAACACCACGGCCACGGTGGGGATTCCGGCCGCGGAGAGCCGGGTGAGGTCGCGGAACAGCGCGCCGCCGGGGATGAAGATCTCCTTCTGGCTGGGCAGGTCGGCGCCGCCGGACTCGACCAGGTTCACCACCGGGAGGCGGTTGTCGAACGCGATCTCGTTGGCGCGCAAGGCCTTGCGCAGCGTCCACGGGTTGCTGGCGCCGCCGCGCACCGTCGGGTCGTTGGCGGTGATCAGGCACTCCACGCCCTCGATCACGCCGATGCCGGTGACCAGCGCCGCGCCCACCGGGTAGTCGCTGCCCCAGGCGGCCAGCGGCGACAGCTCCAGGAACGGCGAGTCCGGGTCGACCAGCAGCTCGATCCGCTCGCGCGGCAGCAGCTTGCCGCGGGCGCGGTGCCGGTCCACGTACTTGGGGCCGCCACCGGCCAGCGCCTTGGCGTGCTCGGCGTCCAGCCCGGCCAGCTTGGCGAGCATCGCGGCCCGGTACTCGGCGTGCTCGGGCCCGGCCGGGTCGACGCGGGTGGGCAGCACGGTCACAGCAGGGCCTCCGGGATGTCGAGGTGGCGGGAGCGCAGCCACTCCCCGAGCGCCTTGGCCTGCGGGTCGAAGCGGTGCTGGGCGGCGACGCCCTCGCCGAGCAGGCCGGTGAGGGTGAAGTTGACCGCGCGCAGGTTCGGGAGCAGGTGCCGGGTGACGGGCAAGTCGGCGGTCTCGGGCAGGAGTTCGCGCAGCTTGTCGACGGTGAGGGTGTGGGCGAGCCAGCGCCAGCCCGCCTCGGAGCGGGCCCAGACGCCGAGGTTGGCGTCGCCGCCCTTGTCGCCGCTGCGGGCGCCGGCCACCAGGCCGAGCGGGGCGCGGCGGGTCGGGCCGGTGGGGAGAGCGTCGGGGAGTGCGTCGGGGGGCGCGTCGGGGAGCTTCGGCTCTTCGGAGGTCTCGGCCGGCCGGCTCGTCACCGGGGCCGGCGGGACGGCGAGCCGGCGGCCGTCCGGCAGTACGGCGGTGTGCTCGACAACCTTGGCGTCGACGTACGCGGCGGCGAACACCCCGTACGGCGCGCCGGGGCCGGGCGGGGCGGTGAGGTGGAAGCCCGGGTAGCCGGCCAACCCCAACTCCACGGCAGCCTTGCCCAGTTCGCGCCCGACTTTGGCCTGGTCCGGGTCGCGGGCGGTGAGCCGAAGCAGGGCGGAGGCGGCCTCCTCGGTACCGGCGTCCGGGTGGTCGGTCCGGGCGAGCGTCCAGCGCAGCTCGGCGGGCCGGGCGGCGGGCGGCAGGGCGTCCAGGAACTGCCGCCGCACCAGGTCGGCCTTGGCCTCGATGTCGAGGCCGGTGAGGACGAACACCACCTCGTTGCGGTGGCCGCCGAGCCGGTTCAGGCCCACCTTCAGCGTGGGCGGCGGCGCCTCGCCGCGCACCCCGTCGATCCGGACCCGGTCCGGCCCCTCCTCGGCGAGCCGCACGGTGTCCAGCCGGGCGGTGACGTCCGGGCCCAGGTAGCGCGCTCCGCCCGTCTCGTACAGGAGTTGGGCGGTGACGGTGCCCGCGGTGACGGCGCCGCCGGTGCCCGGGTGCTTGGTGATCACGCTGGAGCCGTCGGCGTGCAGTTCGGCGATCGGGAAGCCCGGGCGGGTCACGTCGTGCTCGCGGAAGAACGCGTAGTTCCCGCCCGTCGCCTGGGCGCCGCACTCCAGCACGTGCCCGGCGACCACCGCCCCGGCGAGGGCGTCGAGGTCCGCCGCCGTCCAGCCGAAGTGGGCGATCGCGGGCCCGGCGACCAGCGCCGCATCCGTGACCCGCCCGGTGACCACCACCTCGGCGCCCGCGGCCAGACAGGCCGCCACCCCGAAGCCGCCGAGGTAGGCGTTCGCGGCCAACAGCCCTTCAGGCAAGCCGAGTTCGCTCCTGCGCGGCAACAGGTCGTCCCCCTCGACGTGGGCGACGGCCACCGCAAGACCCTGGCGCTGCGCCAGGTTCCGCAGTTCGGCGGCGAGCCGGGCCGGGTTCAACCCGCCCGCGTTCACCACGATCCTCACCCCGCGCTCCTGCGCCAGGCCGAGGCACTCCTCCATCTGCCGCAGGAACGTCCGGGCGTAGCCGAGGGACGGGTCCTTCAGGCGGTCCCGGGCCAGGATGAGCATGGTCAGCTCCGCCAGGTAGTCCCCGGTGAGCACGTCCAGCGGCCCGCCGGTGAGCATCTCCCGCACCGCCGCGAAGCGGTCCCCGTAGAACCCCGAGGCGTTGCCGACCCGCAGTACCGAGCGTTCGCGTGCCAAAGCGCCTCCCCTGCCGACGGGTTGGCGACGCTCCCACACGAGCGCCGCCGGGCAGCAGCGTGGCACCGGGCGCAGAAAAAAGCAATCACGCCTGCTTGTTTCAGAATGGCTCCGCCGTTCGCGTTGAACCACGCACCCCTGAGCCTCACTGATTCGGCGACAGTTGCCCTGCCTTGCCTGGCCTGATTCTCCGAAACCCGACTGACACCGGCCCGTCCGTGCGACAGGATGTCCGTCCGTCGTACTGGCGAGTGAAAGGCAGTCCGCATGCCGCAGCCTGCACCGCGACCGACTCCCGAATCGACCGACCTGCTCACCGCGGAACTGGTGGTGGACATGGCCTCCCCCGTGGCCCCGGCCATCTCGTCCGACGGCCGCCTGGTCGCCTACGGCGTGGTCGCGAACAGTGGCAGGGACGGACGGCCGCACAGCTCGGTCTGGGTCGCCGCCGCCGATGGCAGCGCGGCCCCGCGCAGGCTGACCGACGGCACGGCCCGCGACGCCGCCCCGAAGTGGGCGCCGGACTCGGCTTTCCTGTTCTTCACCTCCGACCGCGAGGAACGGGGCACCGCTCAACTCCAGCGGATCCTTCTGGACGGCAGCGAGGACAGCGCCGAGGCGGAGCCCCTGACCAGGTGGCGCGGGGGCATCGGCGACCACTACCCGCTCGCCGACGGCCGCATCGTCGCGCTGCTCGCCGAGGACGAGCCCACTCCGGAGGACGAACACCGGGAGGCCGAGGGTGACGACGCGAAGGTCTGGGGCCGGCACCTCCCCGCCACCCGGCTGCGCCTGCTCGACCTGGCGACCGGCGCGGTCCGCACCGTGGACGGCCTCGGAGACCGCCATGTCGTGGAGGTGGCCCAGCGTCCGGACGGCGGCCCGCTGGCCGTGCTGAGCTGGGCCACCCCCGAGCTCGACCCCGGCGTCACGACGGCAGGACTGCACTTGGTCGCCCCGGAGACGGGAGCCGTCCAGGACCTGGGCCCGGTCGGATTCGAGGCACAGTCCCCGGTCTGGTGGCATCACGACGGTGAATGGCATCTGGCCCACCTGGCGGTGACGCCCGGGCACTTGGTCGGCGCGCTCGCCGTGATCGACACCGTGCCGCCGGCGACCGGCCCGACCGTCGAACAGCGCAATCTCACGGCCGGCATGTCCGTCTGCCCCACCGAGCTGGTGCAGGTCGCCGACGGGCCGCCGCTGGCGCTGTTCGCCGACGGGCTGGACACCGCGCTGTACCGGCTCGATCCGCAGTCGCTGCGGTTCCGCCGACTGTCCTGCGCGCCCGGCATGCTCGCCGGGCTCGCCGGGCTCGCCGGGCTCACTGCGAGCCACTCCGGACAGACCCTCGCCGTGCTGATGAGCACCGCGCACGAGCCCAGGAACGTCCACGCGGGACCCACGGGCGGGCCACTGCTCCGGCTCAGCGACACCAGTCCCGAACTGCGCGGGATCCGCTGGGGTATCCAGGAACGGCTCGGCTACCAGGCTTCCGACGGACTCCAGTTGGACGGCCTGATGATCCTGCCGGCCGGCCGGACTCGGGACCAGGGTCCGTTCCCGCTCGTCACCATGGTCCACGGCGGCCCTTACTTCCGCCATGCCGACGAGTTCACGCTCAGTGCGGTCGACTGCGGCCAGTGGCTGGCGACCGCCGGATACGCGGTCTTCCTGCCCAATCCCCGGGGCGGGTCGGGCCACGGCCAGGAATTCGCCGCCGTGGTGGCGGGCGCGGTGGGCGGCGACGAGTGGACCGACGTCCTCGCCGGGATCGACCTGCTGGTCGCCGAGGGAGTCGCCGATCCCGAACGCCTGGGCATCTCCGGCTGGAGCCACGGCGGTTTCATGGCGGCCTGGGCCATCGGCCGGACCGAGCGCTTCAAGGCCGCCATGGTGGGCGCCGGCATCGCCGACTGGGGCATGCAGGCCGGAACCGGCGAGTGGGGAGTCATGGACGCGGCGCTCGGCGGCAGCACCGGCTGGAACGGGCCGGGACCGCACCTCCACGACCGGAACAGCCCGATCTCCTACGCGTCCCGGATCCGCACCCCGGTCCTGATCCTGCACGGCGAGCAGGACACCAACGTCCCACTCGGCCAGGCCGTCCACTTCCATCGCGCACTGCGCCACTTCGGCGTCGAGCACGAGTTCGTCGTCTACCCCCGAGAGGGCCACGGGCTGCACGAGCGCGCCCATCAACTCGACGCCCTCCGGCGCATCCGCACCTGGTACGACCGCTGGCTGTAGGCCCGTCAGCACGGGGACGAACGCCAGCGGTCGGCACCTGCGGTCGGCGACGAGACGGACTTCGCTCTGGCTGCCGGAAGCGGTTGTGCACGGTCGACCAGGCACCGAACTCACACGGCATCTCCCGCCACTGCCCCCACGCCCCTCGGGGGACCGTCTCCCAGGTGGCTCGTACTGCGAGCCGCTTGTGCGGGGCCCGGTCAGCGGCGGGCCAACACCGCGACCTCCCAGCCGAAGCCCACCACCAACCGGCCATCCGGCACCACGGCCACCGCCCAGACCCGCAGTGGGAACACCAACTCCGGCCCGACCTGGTCGCCGGTGGTCAGGTCCCAGACCCGCACCGTACAGTCGTCGCCGCCGGTGACCGCCAGGGGGCGGCCCTCGACCACCGCCGTCGCCACCGCGTTCACCTCACCGGTGTGGCCGGTGAAGGGTTGGCCGATCCGCTGGACGGTGGTCAGGTCCCAGACCCGCACCGTACAGTCGTCGCCGCCGGTGACCGCCACGGGGCGGCCGTCGACCACCGTCGTCGCCACCGCCAGCACGCAGTCGGTGTGGCCGGTCAGGGGCTCGCCGATCTGCTCGCGCGTGGTCAGGTCCCAGACCAGTACCGTGCCGTCGTCGCCGCCGGTGATCGCCAGGGGGCGGCCCTCGACCACCGCCGTCGCCACCGCGTTCACCTCGCCGGTGTGGCCCGTCAGGGGCTCACCGACCTGCTGACCCGAAGGCAGGTCCCAGACCCGTACGTCATCGAAGCCGCCGGTGATCGCTACAGGGCGGCCGTCGACCACCCCCGTCGCCACCGCGTTCACCCCCTCCTCGTGGCCGGTGGGCGGCTCGCTGATCTGCTCGCGCGTGGTCAGGTCCCATACCCGCAGGGTTTCATCGTGGCTGCCGGTGACCGCCACGGGGCGGCCGTCGACCACCGCCGTCGCCACCGCCCACACCCAGCCGTCCCGGTCGGTGAGGTGACGGCCGATATGGCGACCAGCGGTCAGCTCCCAGACCCGCACGGTCTGGTCAGAACTGCCGGTGACCGCGACGGGGCGGCCCTCGACCACCGCCGTCGCCACCGTGCCCACCTCGCCGGTGTGGCCGGTGAGCGGCTCACCCACCTGGCCGCCCGAGGTCAGGTCCCACACCCGCACCATCCCGTCCTGACTGCCGGCGATCACGTGGGGACGGCCGTCCAGCACCGCCGTCGCCATCGCCCGTACCTTGTCGGTATGGCCGCGCACCGGCTCGCCGAGCGGCTTGCCCGTGGCCAGATCCCACACCTGGAGCGTCCAGTCCTCGCCTCCGCTGACGATGCAGGGACGGCCTTCGATCGTGGTCGTGACCACCGACAACACCCATCCGTCGTGACCGGTGAGAGGTCGGCCGAGCTGCCGGCCGGTGGCCAGGTCCCACACCCGCACGGTCTCGTCGTGGCCACCGGTGACCGCCACGGGACGGCCGTCGAGCACCCCCGTCGCCACCGCTCGTACCGCCTCCTCGTGGCCGGTGAGCGGCTCGCCGATCTGCTCGCGGGTGGTCAGGTCCCACACTCGCGCGGTCCCGTCGTGGCTGCCGGTGACCGCGACGGGACGGCCGTCGAGCACCGCCGTCGCCACCGAGTACACAGCAGAGGTGTGGCCGGTGAGCGGCTCGCCGATCTGCTCGCGCGTGGTCAGGTCCCACACCCGCACGTCGCCGCTGCCGGTGACCGCGACGGGACGGCCGTCGAGCACCGCCGTCGCCACAGCCAACACCCCGGCTGTGTGGCCGGTGAGGGGTTGGCCGATCTGCTCGCGCGTGGTCAGGTCCCACACCCGCACGGTCCGGTCACCACTGCCGGTGAGCGCCACGGGGCGGCCGTCGAGCACCGCCGTCGCCACCGCGCACACCTCGCCGGTGTGGGCGGTGAGGGGTTTGCCGATCTGCTGGCCGGTGGTCAGGTCCCATACCCGCACGGTCCGCTCGGAACTGCCGGTGACCGCCGAGGAACTCCCAGTGACCGCCAAGGAACTGCCGGTGACCGCCACGGGGCGGCCGTCGACCACGGCCGTCGCGACCGCCAGCAACGCATCGGTAGTGTGGACGGTCGGAATACGACGCCGGGACCGGTCGAGCTGGCCGCCGGTGGCCCACTCGACGCCCCACGGTGCGGCGGGTTCGCCCTCCACCGGTACCGCGGTGATCCGTGCCGACAGCTCCCGGTCCCCGTAACGGGCCGCGTCCAGCGCCAGCAGCTGTCGGCGTACCCCCGCAGTGACGTCACGATGCAGGTCTGTCGAGGCCCGGTACACCGACGCGGCCAACCGCGCCGCCGGACCCGACGCCGCGTCCAGCAACGCCAGTACCGATCCCGGGTCCGCGTTCACCAGGAACCCCGGATCGACCAACCGCTCAACGGCCACGGCGGATTCAGCACGCGGGCAGATGCCCCGCAGATCATCGGACATGACCGGCACACTAGCCGTACCCAGCAACACGGCACCGCAGAAGGTGCGACCGCCAGACCCCGCCTACAGATGGGCAGGGCGACGCCCCCGGCGGGCGTCGCCCTGCCGGGCACCTCGGGGATCAGCGGTGCTTGAACTCCTCGATGGCCTCCCGGACGGTCTCCTTCATCTCCTCGCTGCCGATGTGCCCCGAGTCCTCGGAGATGTGCAGCCGCGCGCCCGGCCACGCCTTCGCCAGCTCCCACGCCGTCTGCACCGGGCCGCCCATGTCGTGCCGGCCGTGCACCAGCACCGCCGGGATCCCGGCCAGTTTGTGGGCGTTGCGCAGCAGTTGGTCCTCCTCCAGCCATGCGCCGTTGCTGAAGAAGTGGGCGCAGATCCGGACGAACGCGATCTGCGCGTCGACCTCCCGGGCGCTGTACATGCCGGGCGAGCCGTTGGGCTCGTTCGAGATGACCGCGTCCTCCCAGGCGAGCCAGTCGGCGGCGGCCTTCTCCCGGACCGCCCGGTCGGGGTTCTCCATCAGCCGCGCGTAGGCGGCGAGCAGGTCGCCGTCCCGCTCGTCCTCGGGCACGCCCTCGCGGAACCGGTCCCACGCCTCGGGGTAGAAGGACCCGGCACCCCGGTAGAGCCAGTCGGTCTCGGCCCGGCGGGTCGTCGTCACCGCCTGGATGATGATCTCGCTGACCCGCTCGGGGTGCTGCTGCGCGTAGGCCAGCAGGAGGGTCGAACCCCAGGAGGCGCCGTTCAGCAACCACCGCTCGATGCCGAGGTGTTCGCGCAGCCGCTCCATGTCGTCGATCAGGTGCTGCGTGGTGTTCAGGCTCATGTCCGCCGCCGGGTCGCTGGCGTGCGGAGTGCTGCGTCCGCAGTTGCGCTGGTCGTAGCGGATCACGCGGTAGCAGTCCGGGTCCCACGCCCGGGTGGGCCGGTCCGGCGTCCCCGCCCCGGGGCCGCCGTGGACGTACAGGACGGGCTTGCCCTCGGGGTTGCCGAGCTGCTCGTAGTAGACCCGGTTGCCGTCTCCGGTGTCGAGGAAACCGTGGCCGTAGGGACTCGTCGGAGGATAGAGATCAACCATGACCGTCGATCCTAGGGCGCGGGCGCGCTCGGGGCCCGCGCTTTTCCGCCCAACCTGCTTCGTGGGAACGGACGTTCGGCTGACCTCGGGGCGTTTCAGTCCAGTGGGAGGGCCATCTCCAGGATGCGGGCCTGCGGGTCGAGCCCGTACGGGGTCTCTCCGCCGGTGTAGGTGAAGCCCCGGCGCAGGTAGAAGGCGGCGGCGCGGGCGTTCGCCTCGTGCACGCCGAGCAGCATCCGCTTGGCGCCGCCCTCGGTGCGGGCCCAGTCGGTGGCGGCGTCCAACAGGGCGTCCGTCACGCCGCGTTCGCGGCCGCGGTGTTGCGGGGCCACCCAGACGCCGATCAGGACGGCGGTCGCGGCCTGGTCCCGGTCGGGGACGGACAGCATCGTGCCGACCCATTCGCCGTCCGGGTCGACGGCCGCCAGGCCGACACTGCCCGGCTCGTTCACCCGGGCCGCCCGGGCCCGCCAGTCGGCCTCGCCCAGGGCCTGCGCGGCCTCGTGGGTCTCGCCGAACGCCATCGGGAAGTCGAGGAGTTGGGCCAGCCGCACCTTCCGCAGGCGCTGCCAGTCCTCGGCTCCCATCCGCTCGATCCGGTACCGCATGTTCTCCGACCCCCACTGCCGCAGCTGCCTTCGCCGGCGGTGGTCACCTCCGGCGAAGGCAGCATAGCTGCAGGTCAGGGTCCGATGCGGACCGGTCAGGACCTGATGCGGAGCGGTCAGGGCTTGATCCGGACCACCTGCGGGTCGTGGTCGCTGGCCTGCTGGGCGAACTCGGCGTTGATGTGCACCACGTCGTACTTGGCATAGCCGACCTCGGGGCTGACCAGGATGTGGTCCAGCACCTGCGAGTTGCCCTGGTAGACGTACGAGTACTGCTCGGTCTCCGGCAGTTCGTTCACCAGGTCGCGCAGCACGCCGTCCTTGGTGAGCGCGGCCAGCGCGGGCGAGAACTGGTAGTCGTTGAAGTCACCGAGCGAGACGACGCGCGCCTCCTTGTCGGCGGCCAGCAGCTTGGCGACGAAGGCCTGCTCGATGGTCGCCTGCTTGACCCGCTGCACCTCGGAGCTGCGGGTGGGGGCCTGGAAGCGGCTGTCGATGCCCTGGTCGCCGCCCTTGCTGTTGAAGTGGTTGGCGATGACGAAGACCTTCTTGCCGCGGAAGGAGAACTGCCCGACCAGCGGCTTGCGGCTGTTGGTCCACGCGTCGTCGGCCGGGGCGATCCGGCCGGGCGAGGCGGTCAGCGCGGTGGTGGCGCCGCTGCCGGCGACGTCCACGGCGCTGGTGGCGGCGCCGCCGGGGATGTCGGTGAAGGAGACCCGCTGCGGGTTGAACAGGAACACCTGCCGGATGTTGCCGCCCGGCTCGCCGCCGTCCTTGCCGTCCTGCGGGTCGATCGAGCGCCAGTCGTACGCCGGGCCGCCGGCCGCCTTGATCGCGGCGATGAACTTGGCGACGGTCTGGCTCGCGTCGACCGTGCCGTCGTTCTTGGCGCCGTTGTTGTCCTGGATCTCCTCCAGGGCGACGATGTCGGGCGAGCGCAGGTTGGTGACGATGCCCTGGGCCAGCTCGGCGAACTTGGCGTCCGGGTTGCCGGGGGCGAGGTTCTCCACGTTGTAGGTGGCGATGGCGAGTTCGCGGTCGGCCGCCTTGGCGGTGACCTCGCGCTGGAGGTGGTTGTCCTGGAGCGTGCCCAGGGTGCCGGCGACGAGGGTGTAGCCGCCGAACTGGTTGTAGTCCAGCGGGCCGGTGGTGGTGCCGGTCAGCACGTCGCCCACGTTGGCCACCGGGAACGGCTGCTGCGGGGTGACCGCCGCCTGCTGCTGCACCATCAGGCGGCCCACGTTGGGCTCCGCGTACGACTCGTACAGCACGCCGCCGCGCTTGCTGCGCTGGTCCTGCCGGTCGGCGGCGACCCACAGCTCGTTGTACTTGTCCGTCGCCTGTATCACCCGGACGTCCTTGACCTGGACGAGCATGCCCTCCAGCGACTCGTAGAAGTCCAGGGCGTACTTCTCCGGGTTGAGCGGCAGCGCGTCGATGCTGCCGCCCGCGGGCGCCGGCGGGGCGTAGGTGCCGGGGATGTTGCGGGTGTCCACGACCACCGGGGCCGGCAGCGGGTTGCCGGAGGACAGCACGGTGACGGCGGGGCCGGTGAGCTCGGTGACGGACTGCGAGCCGCCCGCGAAGGCCGGGTAGTACTCGGTGACCTTGCCGCTGACCAGGACCGAGTCGCCGGCCTTCACGGTCGGGTTGCCGCCGGTGTAGACGAAGACGCCCTCGCTGGTGGCCGGGTCGGCGTCGGGGTTCGGGTCCTGCATCCAGAAGCCCTTGGCGCTGCCGTAGGCGCGCACGCCGGTGACGACGCCGGGCACGCCGGTGACGGGCTTCCCGGCCTGCGGGGAGATCCGGGTGGTGCCCTGGATGTCGTGGATGCGCAGCGGTCCGGCCTCGGTCGGCCCGGCCGGGGCGGCGGTGGGCGCGGCGTTCGTGGCAGCGGGCGCGGCGGGCGCGGCGTTCGCGGCCGGCAGCGGGACGAGCACCAGCGAGGCGGCCAGTCCGGCCGGGAGGATCGCGGCGCGCAGCAGGGCCCGGCGGGGGCGGGGAGCGGGGGCAGTGGTCACCGGGGCATGACTCCTAGCTCCGTCGTGCGGCACGGTCGTGGCACGGCGGTCGAGGGTTGAGCGGGGCACAGGGCGTCGTCCACCCGGCGGGTCTGCGGCCGCCGGGCCGTGACGCATGGTCAGGCGGCGTGCCCATGGCACGCGCTACCCGCGTAGATGAAGCGGAAGCCGGTCACCCGCCCCCCGCAGCGACCCCAAGATACGCGCGTAGAAAATGACGCGACAAGACCCCGTCAGTGAACTTCTGGTTCCGCTCCGACGCCCGCCCCGGCCCCTGCTCCTACCTCCGCTCCTATCCCCGTCCCTTCAGCCCGCTCCTTCAGCCCGCCTCGACGCCCCCTCAGCCCGCCTCGATCCGCTCCACGATCAGCTCGCACAGCTCGTGGGTGCGCAGGGCGTCGTGCGCGTCCACGGTCTTGCCGGCCCGGACGGCGTCCAGGAAGGACTGGACGCACTGCTCGATGCCGCGCTGGCGGGCGACGGACACCCAGTCGCCGCGCCGGCGGACGGTGGGCTGGCCGCGGTGGTCGATCACCTCGGCGAGGTTGTGCACCGCCCGCTTGGAGTCGGCGCCGGAGACCTCCAGGATCTCCTCCGTCGAGCCGGAGAGCCGGTTCATGATGCCGAGCGCCGTGAAGCCGTCCCCGCCGAGGGTCAGGACGACGTGCTCGACCAGCCCGTCCCGGACGCGGGCCCGGACGTCCACCTGCTCGATCTCGCCGGGGGCCAGGAAGCGCAGGGTGTCGACGACGTGGATGAAGTCGTCGAACACCAGGGAGCGGGTGGCCTCGGCGAGGCCCTCGCGGTTCTTCTGCAGGACGATCAGGTCGCGGGGGCGCTCCTTGGCCTGGGCGTAGCCGGGCGCGTACCGGCGGTTGAAGCCGACCATCAGCGAGCGGCCCGTCCGGTCGGCGAGGTCGACGAGCCGGCGGGCGCCGTCCACGGTGTAGTCGAGCGGCTTGTCCACGTAGACGTCGACACCGGCCGTCAGCAGCTGCTCCACGATCGGGACGTGCTGGCTGGTCGCGGCGTGCACGAACGCCGCCCGGATCCCGCTCCCGATCAACTCCCCGAGATCGGTGAAGCGGTGCTCGGGCGCGATCCGGTGGACGTCGCCGAGGCGATCGAGCTTGGCCCGGTCCCGGGTCATCAACCGCAGGTCGAGGCCCGGCATCGCTCCGAGGACGGGCAGGTACGCCTTCTGGGCGATGTCACCGAGGCCGATGACCCCGACCGGGAGCAGGGTGTCGGGAACAGCGGTCGAACTCATGAGGTCTCCAGTGGTGCGCTCGGTCATCGGCCGTACCCACCCTATTCACCAGCTCCCGTACGCCACCAACCCGTCGCCAGTGGGGCGGGACGCGAGTACACCTCGTTCAGGATCAGATCCACCCTTCTTCCCAGGCACGGCGAGCCGCTTCGTGGCGGGTGCGGACAGCGAGTTTGGTGATGGCACCGGAGAGGTAGTTGCGGACGGTGCCGGGAGCGAGATGGTGCTGTTCGGCGAGGGCGCTGACGGCGTGGCCGTGGTGGACGGCACGCAGGACATCGAGTTCGCGGGGGGTTAGAGGACAGGGGGTTTCGGTGAGGGCGTGGGTGGCGAGCTGGTGGTCGATGTAGCGGCCGCCGGTGTGGATGTCGCGCAGGATGTCGGCCAGTTGGGTGGCGGGAGTGGTTTTGGGGACAAAGCCCTGGATGCCTGCGGCCAGAGCGCGACGCAGGACGCCGGGCCGGGCGTGACGCGTGACGAGGACAGTGGGGATGGGGCGGTGGCGGCGGATCTCCTGGGCGGCGGAGATGCCGTCGAGGTGGGGCATCTCCAGGTCCAACAGGGCGATGTCGATCGGGTGACGGGCGGCGGCCTGGACTGCCGTGAGGCCGTCAGGAGCCTGGGCGGTGACGGTCAGGTCCGGTTCGAGGTCGAGGAGTGCGGCGAGGGCGCCGCGGGTGAGGTCTTCGTCATCGGCGAGCAGGATGCGAATCACGCGGGGTCTCCCGGTGGGTGTGGCCGACCAGTTCGAAGTGGCCGCCGGGGTGGGTGGCGATGCGAATGTAACCGCCGATGGCGTGGAAGCGTTCCTGCAGTCCGGCCAGGCCGCTGCCGGGGTCCGCAGGGTGCGACGGGGCACCGTCGTTGCGCAGCAGGACGCGGGCCTGACCCGCGGCAGCGGTGATGGTGATCTGGCAGTGGCGGGCACGGCTGTGGCGGAGGATGTTGGTGATGCCTTCGCGGACCAAGGCGGCGAAGGCCGGCTGGAGCTGGTGAGGGATGCGTGCGGCGTCTCCGTCGATCGCGGTGCGGATTCCGGCGGCTTCCAGGATTCCCGCGGCGTTGGCCAGTTCGCTACTCAGGCTGGCGCGCCGGTAGCCGTGGACCACGGCCCGGGACTCCTCGAGTGCGGAGCGAGCCAGTTCGGTGATCTCCCGGACGTGCGCGCGCGCCTCGTGGTCACTGCGGCCGATCAGTCGCTCGGCCAGCTCGCCCTTGAGTGTGATGGCCTGGAGCCGGTGGCCCTGGAGATCGTGCAGATCTGCGGCGAACCGCAGCCTCTCCTCCGCCACGGCCAGGGTGGCCGTGGTCTCGCGGACGTGTTCGGCCTCCAGGACCGCCCGCCACAGCCGGGCCACCATCAACTCCACCCCGGCGATGAACAGCACCATCCCCGCACCGGTCGCCGCCGGCACCCCGGGCAGGTAGGGGTTGTCCTGGCGCCACTGCGCCACTGCCTCACCCAGCACCGCACAGCCCAGCGCGACTGTCGTGAGCAGCCGGCGGCGCGCCCGGGCGGGCAGGGTCAGGGCCATCGCCGCTGCCATGGCCCCCGGCAGCATGGCCCAGTCGAGTGCGGTGTACGGACGGACCGCCATGTCGCCCCACGTCGCGATCGCTGCGGCCAGCAGCAGGAGGCTCCACCGCCCCTCGGCGGTGGCGGAGCCATGGCGGGGGACCTGGCCGGCGAGGCCACCCGGCACCGCCCGGCGGATGAGCCGAGTGTGCTGGACCGCGACGGCGACGAGCACCGGAGCGACCAGTGCCTGGTGTCCGGGGCCGAGGTTGAAGACGAGGTCGTTCGCGGCCAGCAACAACCATAGGGGCCCCAGAGCGAGCAACGTCCAGTGGGTGAGACGGCCCAGCCGCCCCGGATCGACCGTACCGGACCCCATAGGTGAGGTGATCATGTCCGGCCACCCTAGAGTCAGCCTCGGCTCGCTGTCTGCAACCGAACCAACCAAAAGATGACAGTTGTCATAGGCGAACCATGACACGGCCCGCCCGACTCATGTCATCAGCCACTACTGGCGACCGGTGCTTCACGACAAGACTCTTCATCACCGGACCACGGAGGTATCACGGTCCGGGCGCCTACCGGCCCCGGCCAGTGCGAACCCACACCACACGATCTCCGAGGAGCCTCCGGACAAGGGTCCTGCCGCAAGGCCCGAAGCATCCACCAGGACGCATGCGCACCAGCAGTCCGCACGTACCCCTGCACGAGGCGCGCGCACGCACGCCTCGTCCTTGTTTCCGCGCCCGCTGGAGGAGCACAGATGACCACCACCCGCAAGCCGCGCCGGCGCACCCTCGCGGCCTCGGCCACCACCGCCATCGCGGTGGGGCTGTTAAGCCTTGGCGCCGCCCCCGCCGCCCACGCCGACACCCTCCCGACCCTCTGCAACCCCGCTGTGGACCGCGCCACCACGGAGCCCTTCAACGTGCAGATCACCCCCACCGTCACCGACTTCCTCATCTACAACGTCGCCCCGGGCACCACCGGACAGCACACCGACACCCTGACCAGGGTCAGCTCGGTGACCACCACCGTCGACAACAAGACCGAGATCACCGCCACCGCGAGCGCGCTGTTCGCCAAGGTCGAGGTCAAGGTCGGCTTCTCGGTCCAGAAGACCACCTCCAGCACCACCAGCCAGACCGTGAGCGACGTCTGGAACCTCAAGGACCCCGGGCGCTACGGCCTCTACCGCGGCACCAGGGTCGTCACCGGCCAGTACGTCAACCGCATCTGCGCCCAGACCGGCCCCACCACCGGCATCTGGGTCACCACCCAGCCCACCCCCGGGACGTTCACCACCTACGAGTCCCCGGAGATCGGCTCGGTCGGCTGCGCCCCCGCCGAACCGGCCGCCACCGTGCGCCGGGCCGCCCAACTCCTCATCAGCAACTGCTGACCGTGCCCACCGACCTGACGACGGAGGAACCCGTGACAAACCCGCTGCGCCACGCCACCACCCGCCGGGGCACGGCGCTGCGCGCCCTCGGCGCCGGCGCCCTCGCCTCGCTGGCCGGCCTCACCCTGCTCGCCGGCCCCGCGTCGGCCGCGACCCAAGCACTGGCGTCGAGCGAGTGGCACGGCTACGTCTGCGACGACGGCTACTACCGGATCAAGACGCCGTTCGGACAACTCGTGGAGAAGAACATGGCCAGCTCCTGGGGGCAGGTCATCCAGAACCCCGACACCGGTGGCTACAACCAGCAGTGGAAGCTGTGCCACTACAACTCCGACAACCAGTCCTTCATCTTCCGCAGCCGGCTGAACGAGGACGACTGCCTGGGCCACTGGAAACGGAACCCGAACGACCCGAACGAGGGGAACAGCGACGGCGCCCCCTTCAACGTGTTCGACTGCTCGGGGTGGATCTACGGCAACCAGATCTTCTCGCTGATCCACCCCTCACCCGGCTCCAGCGAGGTGCTGCTCCGGATCGGGCACAGCGGGAGCTTTGGCACCGTCGCCGACCCGGCCGGCTCCGCAGGTTCGGGCGTGAACCAGTACTCCTACCGGGCGACCCTGTTCACGCTGGAGCACCTCGCCGCGTGACGGCCCCCGCCCCGCCCCGGGGCCAAGCTGTGCCTGCGGTCGAGAACCGAGGCGGCGCTCGTCTCCGCCCTGCACGCCGAGGAGTTGGCGGGCGGGACGGCCTGGATGCTGGGCGCCGCCGACTGAGCCCGCACTCGCACAACGGCGCCGGGCCCGTACGGGATCTCCTCCCCTACGGGCCCGGCGCCGTGCCGTCCGCGGGCCGGCTGGCGGCCGGGGCGGCGGCTCAGGGGATGAGGGCGCCGACCCCTTCGACCAGCAGCATCCAGGTGGGCGGTGTCGCGGGTGCCGATGGCGATCTGCGGGTCCGGCTCGCTGCCCGGGTCGCGCTCCAGGACGGCAGTGGGGATCCGCTCCCCGGAGACGGTCACCCGGTCCTGGCCGTCGACGCGGACGGTGATCTCGCCGAACAGGGTGTCCTCGGTGGTGAAGGGGGCGGGCGTCGGCAGGTCGGTCATCTGCGGTTCCTTTGGCGGGTCGTAACTCCGGTCTTCCGGAAGAGAATTAGCGGGCCGGGGTGATTCTCTCATTCGGCGGAGAGGGATTCACCCTATGGTGGGCGCCAGTTGACTTCCCGCCGGCTCGCGGTGGAAAGCACGGCGGTCGAGCAGTTCCCGGTGGGCACGACGATCCCGACAGGCCGGCTCCGCACGCCCCACCAGTCACTGCCGGATCTTCCAACTCTCCTTTAACACTTAATAGTTGTTCCATCCAATGGCAATGGAATCCCCTAGGCTTCGATCCACCCGGTGCCCGGCGCGGCGCACCGGACGACAAGGGGAGGACATGATGAGGACCCCGGCAAGCGCGTTACGGCGCGGATCCCGCTGGACCGTCTCGGCGGCGACGGCGGTGGCCCTGCTGCTCGGTGGGGCGGGTGTCTCGGGGGCCTCGGGGGCGGCCCCCTCCGGCGTTCCCGACGGCCCCGTCTCCGGCGTTCCGGGGGCCGTCCGGCTCGCGGAGTTCACCTGGGAGAAGGTCACCGAGGCGGTCAGTGCGGACGGCCGCACGGTCTACCTCGTGCTGACGGACGTGGTCGGCGGGCGCCAGGGCGTGTACCTGTCCACCGTCGACACGCAGACCGGCACGGTGAGGGCCCGCCTCCCGCTCGGCGACCCGGCACCCTACGGGCGGCCGGCCCTCAGCCCGGACGGCGACCGGCTGTACGTCGGAGTCGGCTCCGCCGTCTACGTCATCGACACCGCGACCAACACGGTCAAGGCCCGCATCGCCGCGCCGGCGCAGCAGCTCCCGGCGGGCTGGACCCCGGGCGCGGCGACCAGTCTGGCCACCGACCCGGACGGCGAGACCCTCTACGTCGGCCAGTCCGGGCCCTCGGGCCCCGCCGGGCAGGAGGAGCCGGGCCGGATCCTGGAATTCTCCACCGGCGACCAGGAGTTCATCGACCAGACGGCGGTCACCGCCCACACGGTCAACGATCTCGCCGTCCTGCCCGACGGGAGCTCCCTCTACGCGGGCACGAACCTCGACCTGCTGCGCCTCGACATCAGGACCGGGCTCGGCACCGCCAAGGTCGTCGACCTCGGTGCCAAGGACGAGCTGGCGCTCTCCCCCGACGGCTCCTTCCTGCTGGCGCTCGGGTCGGTCCGCACCTACTCCGTGGGCATCGGGCTCGACACGGGCACGGACAAGGTGCGCTACCTCATGAAGTACGGCTCCGGCTACTTCGAGTACCACCACCCGGCGATGAACACCGACGGCAGCCGCGTCTACCTGCTCGGCGGCCCCTCCTACACCATCCCCGTCCCGCTGTACACGCTCGTGCCGGGCGAGAACCGGTTCGACCAGAGCGTGCGCCTCTCCGTCCCCGAGACGTACATCCACGCCCTCGCCACCGGGCCGGACGGCCACTCGCTGTACGTCACCGGCTGCGTGTACTCCGACTCGGCGAAGGGCTGCTTCCTGCGAACCCTGCAGATCTGACGCCGCGCCGGTCCGAGCACGCGGGCGGCCCGTACGAGCACCTGCTCGCACGGGCCGCCGCCGTTTCGCGCGGCGGTTGACCTCAAACGGCCCACCACCACCGCCGGTACGACCCAGTCCACCACGGCGATCAACGGGGTGCTGAGCCGGCTCAACGCCGTCGCCCCCGGCTCGTCGACCAGCTTCACCAGTCCCGGCCAGACCTCGCACTCGCTCGGCGGCGTGCCGCTCGGCGTCGCGACGGACTCCGGCGGACAGCTGAAGAACCACCCGAACCTGTTCGTGGTGGACGGCTCGCCGTTCCCCGGCGGCGGGCTCCAGGCGACCCCGCCGGCGCTCACCATCACCGCGCCGGCCGACCGCCTGATATCCGGCATCGCCGCCGCACCCCCTCTTCCTCGGCGGCCGCGACGGACCACCACCCACTCGGGAGACGGACCACCACCACCCACTCGTGAGGGAGCAACAGCCGTGACCAGTGGGCAGGACGCCGAGAACGGGCCGACCGCGAAGGGGGGCCGGGCCCGTCCGGCGCAACCGGTAATCCCACGTCCACGGCCTCCCGTCAGCTGGTTCTCCGGCACCGAGTCTGCCCGCCTCGTCTCGCGGCGCGCCAGTGATCCCGCCATGTCCGGATCGTGAAGTTCTCACACTCCCGCCCGGTGGGATCCCGGGTTGCCCGGTTGGCCACTCCGGGGGACGAACTTGTTCGTTACGAACATGTTCGTTACCGTGGAGGAGCGGGCGGCGAACCCACGCCGACCGACACGGACCGACACCGACCCAAGGAGTGGCCATGACCGTCCAGCACGTTCCCGTCGCCGTCATCGGAGCCGGGCTCGGGGGCCTCGTACTCGCCCGGGTCCTGAACGTCCACGGCATCCGGGCCGCCGTCTTCGACCTGGAGCCCTCGCCCGAGGCCCGCACTCAGGGCGGCCTGCTCGACATCCACGACGACTCCGGCCAGCAGGCCCTGCGCGACGCCGGGCTGCACGACCGGTTCCTGACCCTGGTCCACGCGGGCGGCGAGGCCCTGCGGGTGGTGGGGCCGGACGGCGCCGTCCGGCTGGAGCAGGAGGACGACGGCACCGGCGGCCGCCCCGAGGTCGACCGGGGCCGCCTGCGCGACCTGCTGCTGGACTCCCTGCCCGCCGGCACCGTGCGCTGGGGTCGGAAGGTGGTCCGCGCCCACGCGCTGGGCGACGGCCGCCACCAGGTCGCCTTCGCCGACGGCACGGCCGTCACCACGGACCTGCTGGTCGGGGCGGACGGCGCGTGGTCCCGGATCCGGCCGCTGCTGTCCGACGCCCGGCCCGCCTACACCGGGGTCTCCTTCGTCGAGGCCGACCTGCACGACGCGGACACCCGGCACCCCGAGGCGGCCGCCCTGGTCGGCGGCGGGTTCTTCCTCTCCGTGGCCGAGGGTCGCGGCTTCCTCGCCCACCGCGAGGGCGACGGCAGCATCCACGTCTACACCGCCGTCCGGGCCGGCGAGGACTGGCTGGACGGCATCGACACCACCGCCCCCGACACCGCCAAGGCGACCGTGCTGGCCGGCTTCGACGGCTGGGCCGACGGCCTGCGGGCCCTGCTCGCCGACGCCGACGGCGGCCTCGTCCCGCGCCGGATCCACGCCCTGCCCGTCGGCCACCGCTGGGACCGCACCCCCGGCGTCACCCTGCTCGGCGACGCCGCCCACCTGATGTCCCCGTTCGCCGGCGAGGGCGCCAACCTCGCCATGCTCGACGGCGCCGAACTCGGCAAGGCCCTCGCCCACCACCCCGGCGACCCCGAGGCCGCCCTGACCGCCTACGAGCGCGCCCTCTTCCCGCGCAGCGAGGCCTCGGCCGCCGCCTCCGCCGCCAGCCTGGAGCTGATGTTCGGCCCCGACGGCCTCCAGGGCCTGCTCGACCAGTTCACCGCCCCGGACCAGCCCGCCCCGGCGGGCACACCCTCGGCGAACTAGTTCGTCACGAACACGGTCGCTAGGCTGGCCGGTATGACGAGCTCCCCCTCCCGACCCCGCAGCCGCCGCGAGCGGCCGGCGAAGCCCGCGCTGAGCCACGAGGCGATCGTCGCCGCCGCCGTACGGGTGCTGGAGGCGGAGGGCCTGCCACGGGTGACCATGCGGCGGCTGGCCCAGGAGCTGGACACCGGGCCGGCCTCGCTGTACGTGTACGTGGCCAACGCCGCGGAACTGCACGCCGCGATCCTGGAGGAGTTCCTCGGGGAGGTGGACCTGAGCCCGGTGACGGCGGCCGGGGACTGGCGCGAGCGGTTGGCCGCCGTCCTCAACTCCTGCACCGGGGTGCTGTTCCGGCACCCTGCGCTCGCCCACGCCGCACTGGTGGCGAGGCCGTCCGGGCCGCACTACCTGGCCCTGGTGGAGGCGGTCCTGGCACTGCTGCACGAGGGCGGGGTGCCGGACGGGCAGGCGGCCTGGGGCGTGGACGTGCTGCTCCAGGTGGCCACCGCCACCGCCGCCGAGCAGTCCGCCCGGCAGGGCGAGCAGGCGGAGCTGGAACACGGCGCGCTCACCGACGCGCTCCGCGCGGCGCCCGCCGCCGCCTACCCGAGGATCGCCGCACTCGGGGACGACCTGGTGTCCGGGGCGCCGGAGGACCGGCTGTCCTGGATGTTCCGGGTGGTCGTCAACGGCACGCGCACGACGCCCCGACCCGCCTGAGCCCAGGCGCCGGGCTCAAACCGGTCCGGGGTCAGGCGCCCGCCGCGGCCGCCTCGGCGAGGGCGTCCAGGACCGGGCGGATCAGCGGGTGCCCGTCGGCGCCCGCCCGGACGGCGGCGAAGACCCGGCGGGTGGCGAGTTCGCTGTCCACCGGCCGGACGGCGATCCGGCCGAGGTCGACGCCGCGCAGCGCCGAGCGCGGCACGAGGGCGACGCCGGCGCCCGCCGAGGCGAGGGCGACGACGGCCCGGAAGTCGTCGGAGGAGTGCACCAGGCGCGGCTGGAAGCCGGCGTGCTCGCAGGCCAGCAGGACGACGTCGTGGCAGGGGTTGCCCGGGTAGGGGCCGATCCACCGCTCGTCGGCGAGGGCCGCGACGGCGAGCGGACCGCCGTCGGCGGCCAGCGGGTGGCCGAGCGGCAGCACCGCCTCGAACGGCTCGGCGTACAGCGGGACGCGGGTGAGCCGGGCGTCGTCGGCGCGCGGGGCGCCGCGGTACTCGACGGCCACCGCGAGGTCGGCCCGGCCGTCGAGGACCATCGGCAGGCTGGCGTCGCCCTCCGCGTCCAGCACCTTGAGCCGCACCCCGGGCGCCTGCGCGGCCAGCAGCCCGATCGCCGGGGCGAGGACGAGCGCGATGCCGGTGGCGAAGGAGGCGACGGTGACCTCGCCGGAGACGCCCGCGCTGTAGGCGGCGAGGTCGGCCTCGGCGCGCTCCAGCTGGGCGAGCACGGCGTCGGCGTGGCCGAGCAGGATCTCCCCGGCGGCGGTCAGCCGCACCCCGCGGCCCTCGCGGGCGAGCAGGTGGTGGCCGGTCTCCTGTTCCAGGGCGGCCAGCTGCTGGGAGACGGCGGAAGGGGTCAGGTAGAGGGCGGCCGCCGCGGCGGTCACGGTGCGGTGGTCCGCCACGGCCCGCAGGGTCCGCAGCCGTCGGGCGTCGATCACGGACCAATTCTGCCAGCGTGCCGGGGCGGTCCGGACCGGGCCCGGAGTCGGGGCGGGGTCCGGGCCCGGGTCCGGGCCAGGAATCGGGCCGGGGCCGCGTAAGGGGCGATACGACCGGTGGCGTATTTCCGGACGAGATCGCTTCGCCCGGTTGACCACCCGGCCCGGGCGACGATTGGCTCTTCCCGAGCCGGGCCGCGGGGGTGACGAGGGCCCGGCGCCGTCATCAGGGGAGGATGTCCATGACCACCGCACGAACCCGCCGTTGGCTGGCCCGTACCGCCGGCGTCCTGGTGGCCGCCGCCGTGGCCGGGGCCGCGATGCCCGCCGCCGAGGCCCGGCCGCTCAAGGGCGACACCTCCCGGGTGAGCGAGGGGCCCAAGGGCGAGCAGCTCGACGGCACCTCGTCCGCGCTCGGGCTGAGCGCCGACGGCCGCTCCGCGCTGTTCAGCTCGACCGCGACCAACCTGCTGCCCGGGGCCGGCACCCCGAACTCGGACGAGGTCTACGTGCGGGACCTGCGCAACGGACACGTCGAGCGGGTCAGCGTCGCCGCCGACGGCTCCAAGCTGGACGCCGCCACCAACCAGGCCGCGATCAGCGGCGACGGCCGGTACGTGGCGTTCAGCACCGCCGCCACCAACGTGCTGCCCGGCCAGCCGAAGCACGGCAGCGACGTCTTCGTCCACGACCGCTGGACCGGCCGCACCGAGCTGATCACCGCCCCCGGTTCGGCGAGCACCGACGACCAGAGCATCCGCACCGCCGACAGCCCCACCCTCAGCTGGGACGGCCGCTTCGTCGCCTACGCCTCCAGCCGCACCGACCTCGCCCCGGGCGTGAAACGCGGTAAGAACAACATCTACGTCACCGACCGCTGGACGCACACCACCCGGCTGGTCACCTCCGGCGCGGAGGGCGAGGGCGCCGACAACAACTCCTTCAGTCCGACGATCAGTGCGGACGGCTCGACGGTCGGCTTCGGCTCCCGGGCCGGGAACCTGCTCCCGGGCACTCCGGCCCCGACCCCGACCCCGACCCCGACCACCGACCCGACGCCGGGCGCCGGGGCACCCCAGCTGGCCGGGCCCAAGTTCTACCCGTACTACGTCTGGAAGGCCGGCACCGGCAAGATCGCCGGCGCCAGCCTGGACGACACCGGGGCCCTGAGCGACGGCGGCCGCGACGGCCGGCTCAGCCCGGACGGCCGCTACGCGATCTACAGCCTCCCGGTCTTCATCGGCGGGGCACCCGCCCCGGCCCACGGCATCCGGATGGACGTGTACGTCCACGAGCTGGCCACCGGCAAGATCACCAAGGTCAACACCGACCTGCCGGGCACCACCGCCAAGTGGTCCTCGTCCGGTGGCGTCATGACGCTCGACGACCGCTGGGTCTACTTCGACTCCGCCGCCGAGAACCTCGTCCCCGACGACACCAACTCGGCCAGCGACGTGTTCCGCCGCGACCTGTGGACCGGGCGGATCGAGCGGATCAGCCTCACCCGGAGCGGCGGGCAGAGCACCGCCTCCTCCTACGGCCCGTACGTGGACGCCACCGGCGACACGGTGATCTTCGACGCCTCGGACGGCGACCTGGTGCCGGGTGACACCAACACCTTCCTGGACGTCTTCCTGCGCCGCCTGTGACGCCCTGACTCCCCTGCCGCATACGTCCGTTGACGTATTTTCGGCCGAGATCACCCGTGGGCGTTGACCACCGGCCCCCCCGACGATTGGCTCTCCCGAAAGCCCGTCGCCGGGAGGGAGCCCGGCCGGGCGACCCCCGGGGAGGCAGACGTCATGACACGCAGCACCCGTACCACCCGCAACCGGTGGCTGGCCGGCGGCGGCAGCATTCTCGCGGCCACCGCCGTACTCGCCGTGACCGCCGCACCCGTCCAGGCCGCCCAGGCCGACCGGGCGCCGCGCGGCACCGTCCAGGTCAGCGTCGGGGTGAACGGCGCCGCGCCGGACAACCAGTCGTGGAGCCAGGCGATCAGCGCCAACGGCCGCTACGCCCTGTTCACCTCCTGGGCCACGAACCTGGTGTCCCAGCCCGCGAAGAGCGCCCGCGACGCCTACGTCCGCGACCTGAGGACCGGCCGCACCGAGCGGATCAACCTGGCCGCCGACGGCAGCGCGCTGAACGGCTTCACCGACAACGTCGCGATCAACGCCGACGGCCGCTACGTCGCCTTCGACAGCGACGCCGAGAACGTGGTGCCCGGCATGCAGGTCCAGGGGCGCGACGAGGTGTACGTCCGCGACCGGAAGACCGGCCGCACCGAGCTGATCAGCGGCGGACTCACCGGCACCGACACCGACAAGTTCCACGCCTCCTACGCGCCCTCGATCAGCGCGAACGGCCGCTACGTGGTCTTCGGCTCCAGCCGCAAGGACCTCGTCCCCGACCTCCAGGGCGGCGACCCCTCGCTGGCCAGGCCCTACACCTGGGACTACAACATCTACGTCACCGACCGCTGGACGGGGAAGACCAGGCTGGTGACCCGCGGCGTGGACGGCAAGCCGGGCGACGGCATGTCCCTCAACCCGACGATCAGCGCGGACGGCCGCACCATCGGCTTCACCTCCATGGCCGACAACCTGCTGCCCGCCGACCAGACCCCCGCCCCGGCCGGCGGGGGCGCAGCCGCCCCCGCCGACGTGGAGCTGGCCCCGGGCGTCGCCCCGGCCCTGCCCCGCAGCGCCCAGAAGGGCCTGGCCCCGAACCTGGCCCGGCCGGTGACCGCCCCCTACTACACCTACGACGTGCAGTCCGGCCGGATCTCCGCCGCCAGCCTCGACCTCGACGGCAAGCTCGGCGCCCCGAGCTTCGGCGCGACGATCAGCCCCGACGGGCGGCGCGCGATCTACGCCCTGCCCGAGCCCGGCGGGTCGACCGGCGGCCACCGGTTCCACACCGTGCTGTACGTCCGGGATCTCGGGAAGGGCACCGTGACGAAGATCAGCGGCGGCCTGCCCGGCACCACCTCGGTCGGCTCCTCCGACCACGCCCGGATCACCGCCGACAACCGCTGGGTCTACTTCGCCTCCGCCGCCGACAACCTGGTGGCGGGCCCCCAGCACCCGGGCTGGGACGTCTACCGGCACGACCTGCGCACCGGCCGCACCGAGCGGGTCGCCACCGCTGCGGACGGCTCGCTCGGCAACGGCACCTCGGCCGATCCGGTCGTGGACGCCCGCGGCCGCACGGTGGTGTTCAGCTCGACCAGCGGAAACCTGCTCGCCGGCACCGGCGGCCCGGCGAGCACCGACTCCCAGGTCTTCGCCCGCGCCACCGCGCACCACGGCCACGGCGACGTCCAGGGCGACGACCAGGACCAGGACCAAAGCCAGGACCAGGACAGCGACGACTGACCGTCAACCACCGCTCGCACCGTGAACCGCGTACGGGGGCGGGACGTCGGCCGGGCCGGCGTCCCGCCCCCGAAGCGGGAGGGTGGGGCAGATGGTTGGTGGGCCGTGCGGTGGGGGGGGGCTCGTTGGTCCCCACCGCTCGCAGCGGGTGTGCACGCCGGGCCGGGCCGTGAGCAGCCGTACAGGCCGCGGGGGGCCGATTGGGGTTGCGGGTATAAAATTGCCGGCGAGGGGCGTAAA
>NZ_JBHXMU010000031.1:0-101058 GCF_042720685.1 Kitasatospora sp. NPDC058492 | reverse complement strand
ACGACCTCGCCAAGCCGTAGTACTTCCAGGCCGGGCGGCACGAAGCCCCGTTTCCCAAGACCCTTGGGAAACGGGGCTTCGTGCTGCCCGGTAACGCTTCGGCATCCTCCGGGCCACGGACCATTGACACCCCGCTGACGGGGCCCGTACGGTCCTTCCCAAGCGACTGGAAACTTTCCTAACAGTTCGGCTCCCCGAACCCGAGGGTTCACCCTCGTCGCTCCCCCCACCAGCCGGAAGAGGAGGATTTCGCGCGTGACCAAGACCACCGCCAAGGCCCCCCTCGCCGGCACCCCCAGCCTGCTGCGCGCCATCAACGACCGCGCCGCCCTCGAACTGCTGCTGGAGAACGGACCGCTCTCCCGCACCCAGATCGGCACCCTGACCGGCCTCTCCAAGCCCACCGCCTCCCAGCTGCTGGCCCGCCTGGAGGCGGCCGGACTGGTCCTGCCGGTCGGCACCACCGCCGGCGGCCCCGGCCCCAACGCGCAGCTGTACGAGGTGAATCCGGCCGCCGGCCACGTCGCCGGACTGGACGTCACCAACAGCGAGATCAGAGTCGCCGTCGCCGACATCACCGGCTCCACGCTGGCCGAGCACGCCGTGCCGACCAAGGGCGTGCCGGCCGCCGAGACCGTCGCCAAGGTCGCCGCCGCCGTCGCCGAGACCGTCCGCGCCGCCGGGCTGGCCGCGGGCAGCCTGCGCACCGCCGCGATCGGCGTCGGCGGCGCCCCCGACCCGGTCACCGGCAAGCTGCGCTACGCCTCCCACCTGCCCGGCTGGCACTCGCCGCGGCTGGTCGAGGAGCTGTCCGAGGCGATCGGCGCGCCCGTGTCGATCGAGAACGACGTGAACCTCGCCGCCGTCGCCGAACAGGCCTCCGGCGCGGCGCGGGGCTCCGAGGACTTCGTCCTGCTCTGGGCCGGTGCGGGCACCGGCGCCGCGATCGTCATCGCCGGCCGGCTGCACCGCGGCTTCACCGGCGGCGCCGGGGAGGTCGGCTACATGCCGGTGCCCGGCTCACCGGTCGCGCGGGACGTGCGCCGCCGCAAGTTCGGCGGGTTCCAGGAGCTGGTCGGCACACCCGCCGTCCGGACCCTGGCCCGCGAGCACGGGCTCGGCGCGCCCACCGCCGAGGACTCGATCGCCAAGGCCCTGGAGACCCCGGGCGCCGGCGACGCCTTCCTCGTCGAACTGGCCGGCCGGCTCGCCGTCGGACTGGCCGCGATCGTCGCCGTCGTCGACCCCCAGCTGGTGGTCCTCTCCGGCGCGGTGCCCACCGCGGGCGGCGAGCGCCTGCGCGCCCTCGTCGAGGACGAACTGGCCAGGCTCTCCATCGCCCGGCCCGAGGTCCGCAGCAGCGCCCTGCCCGGCTCGCCCGTCCTGCTCGGCGCCCTGCAACGCGCGCTGGCGGACGCCCGCGAGGCGGTCTTCTCCACCCACTGACAGCCACCCGACTGACAGCCACCCACCGACAGCCGCTCACCGACGCTCACCGACGCCCACCCGCCGACGCTCCCCGGTCGCCCGCCACCCCGCACGCACCCTGCACCCACCTCTCCCCACCCCCGAACGCGGGCCCCGAGGCAATGACGCCTGCCCGCGCACCCCCAGGAGGACCTCGAAGTGCACTCCACCACCTCCCGCAGAGGCCGTCGCACGATCGCCGCCGTCACCGGCACCGCCGTCCTGGCCCTGCTCGCCACCGCCTGCACCGGCAGCAGCGAGAGCAGCGGCAGCGACGACTCGGCCAGCGGCAAGGACGTCACCATCACCTTCTGGCACGGCTGGAGCCAGGACAACGAGGTGAAGGCGATCAACGACAACATCGCCGCCTTCGAGAAGGCCCACCCCAACATCCACGTCAAGGCCGTGGACAACATCGCGGACGACAAGGTCAACCAGGCCCTGCGGGCCGGCGGCGACGACGCGCCGGACGTGGTCTCCTCCTTCACCACCAACAACGTCGGCATGTTCTGTTCGACCAAGGCGTTCACCGACCTCAAGCCGCTGCTGCAGAAGAGCGGCATCGACCCGGTCAAGACCTTCCCGGCCGCGATGCTCAACTACACGCAGTTCCAGGGCAACCAGTGCTCGCTGCCGCTGCTCGGCGACGCCTACGGCCTCTACTACAACAAGAAGGCCTTCGCCGACGCGGGCATCGCCAACCCGCCGAAGACCTTCAGCGAGTTCGCCGAGGACGCCAAGAAGCTGACCCTCGCGGACGGCGACGGCTACAAGCAGCTCGGCTTCATGCCGCTGTACCACGGCTACGAGTCGACCACCGAGCACTTCCTGGGCCAGTACGGCCCGACCTACTTCGGCGCCGACGGCAAGTCGAACATCGCCGCCGACCCGAAGGTCGCCGCGATGCTCAAGTGGCAGAAGGGCATGGTCGACCAGCTCGGCGGCTACACCAAGCTGGAGAAGTACCGCGCCACCTTCGGCGAGGAGTTCAGCGCCAAGAACCCCTTCCTCACCGGCAAGGTCGCGATGGCCATCGACGGCGAGTGGCGCACCGCCGCCCTCGCCGACAACAAGCCCGACTTCGACTGGGCCACCGCCGCGTTCCCCGTCCCGGACGACCAGGCCGACACCTACGGCCGCGGCTACCAGACCGGCACCATCGTCGGCATCGCCAGCAGCAGCAAGAAGCAGGCCGCGGCCTGGGAGCTGGTCAAGTACCTGACCACCGACACCGACGCGGTGGTCGGCTTCGCCAACGCGATCCACAACGTGCCCAGCACCTTCGACGCGCTCAACTCGCCGAAGCTGACGAACGACCCGAACTTCAAGACCTTCATCGACGTCGCCAAGAACCAGTACTCGGGCACCACCCCGGCGGCCGTCAACGGCAGCGGCTACATCGCCTCCCTGCAGAACCTCGGCTACGACTACGAGTCCGGCAAGCAGCCCGATCTCGCGGCCGGCCTCGCGGCCACCGCCAAGGAGATCGACGCCGCCATCGCCCAGGCGAAGTAGCGGAAACGGTCCACGGAGCTCCCATGTCACTCGCGTTCGGCACCCGCAAGGGCACCGGATCGACCGACCCGGCGGCGCCCTCCACGCAGCACCTGCTGCGCCGGAAGCGCCGCCGGGAGGCGGCCCGCACCCTCGCCTTCCTCTCCCCCTGGCTGATCGGCTTCGGTGTCTTCTTCCTGTACCCGCTGATCTCCACCGCCTACTTCTCCTTCACCAAGTACAACGGCTTCGGCGCCCCCACCTTCAGCGGCCTGAAGAACTGGGACTACGTCTTCAACGACCTCCCGGCGTTCTGGCAGGGCCTGCGCAACACCGTGTGGCTGGTCTTCATCATGGTGAGCCTGCGGGTCGCCTTCGGCCTCGGCATCGGCCTGCTCATCACCAAGGTCAAGACCGGCGCCGGCTTCTTCCGCACCGCGTTCTACCTGCCGTACCTGGCACCGCCGGTGGCCGCCACCGTCGCCTTCGCCTTCCTGCTCAACCCCGGCACCGGCCCGGTCAACCACTTCCTCGGTGAGCTCGGCCTCCCGCAGCCCGGCTGGTTCGCCAGCGCCGACTGGTCCAAGCCCGCGCTCACCATGCTCGCCATGTGGGGCATCGGCGACCTGATGGTCATCTTCATGGCCTCGCTGCTCGACGTCCCCAAGGAGCAGTACGAGGCCGCCGAACTGGACGGCGCCGGACCCTTCCAGCGGTTCCGGTACGTCACGCTGCCGAACATCTCGCCGATCATCATGTTCGCCGTGGTCACCGGCGTCATCCAGACCATGCAGTACTACACCCAGGCGATCGTCGCCGGGAAGGTCGCCGGCGGCATCGCGGGCAACTCCGGCCAGCAGTTCGAGCCCGGCTTCCCGCAGGGCTCCACCTGGACCCTGCCGCAGATGGTCTACAACCTCGGCTTCCAGCGCTTCAACTACGGCGCGGCGTGCGTCGTCGCCCTGGTGCTGTTCGCCATCTCGATGGCCGTCACCTCGCTCCTGCTCCGCCGCAAGTCCGGCTTCATGGCGAGCGACGACTAGTCCGTGTGCTGCGGACCCAGCGGACCGATGAGGACCCGATCATGACTCTCAGCTCCACACTCACCAAGGCGCCCGCCCCGGCCGGCCCCTCCCGCGCCTCCGGCCCGGCCGCCCGGGCGGCCCGCCGCCGCGCGATGCTCCACTGGGTGGCCGTGCACTCGCTGGCCATCGCCGCCGCGCTGTTCTTCCTGCTGCCGTTCGTCTTCGCCTTCCTCACCTCGGTGATGACCGACCAGCAGGCGCTCACCACCGACTACTGGCCGACCTCCTGGCAGTGGGGCAACTACGGCAAGGTCTGGGACACCCCCGGCTTCCTCACCTGGTGGCGCAACACCCTGCTCTACGCGGGCCTCGGCACCGTACTGACCATCGTCTCCAGCCTGCCGGTCGCCTACGCGCTCGCCAAGTTCCGCTTCCGGGGCCGCAACCTGGCGCTGATGGCCGTCATCGCCATGATGATGCTCCCGCCGCAGGTCACCGTCATCCCGATGTACCTGTTCTGGGCCAAGCAGCTCGGCCTCGGCGGCTCGCTCTGGCCGCTCATCATCCCGATGGCCTTCGGCGACGCGTTCTCGATCTTCCTGCTGCGCCAGTTCCTGCTGACCATCCCCAAGGAGTACATCGAGGCCGCCCGGATCGACGGCTGCGGCGACCTGCGCACCCTGCTGAAGGTCGTGCTGCCGATGGCCAAGCCGGCCATCGCCGCCGTCGCCCTGTTCCAGTTCTTCTACTGCTGGAACGACTACTTCGGCCCGCAGATCTACGCCAGCAACAACCACGCGGCCTGGACGCTCTCGTACGGCCTGGAGTCGTTCAAGGGCGCCCACCACACCAACTGGAACCTCACCATGGCCGCCACCCTCCTCGTGATGGCACCGGTGATCATCCTCTTCTTCTTCGCACAGAAGGCCTTCATCGAAGGCGTGACACTGACAGGGGTCAAGGGCTGATGTCCGCACTCAAGTTGGCAATCGTCGGCGGCGGTTCGACGTACACCCCGGAGCTGATCGACGGCTTCGCCCGGCTCCGCGACACCCTGCCGATCGGCGAGCTGGTGCTCATCGACCCGGCCGCCGACCGGCTGGAGCTGATCGGCGGGCTCGCCCGGCGGATCTTCGCCAAGCAGGGGCACGGTGCCGTCGTCACCACCACCGTCGACGTCGAGGCCGGTGTCGCCGACGCCGACGCCGTGCTGCTGCAACTGCGCGTCGGCGGGCAGGCCGCCCGCAACCGGGACGAGACCTGGCCGCTGGAGTGCGGCTGCGTCGGCCAGGAGACCACCGGCGCCGGCGGCCTCGCCAAGGCGCTGCGCACCGTCCCGGTCGTCCTCGACATCGCCGAGAAGGTCCGGCGCGCCAACCCGGACGCCTGGATCGTCGACTTCACCAACCCCGTCGGCATCGTCACCCGCGCGCTGCGCAACGCCGGCCACAAGGCCGTCGGCCTGTGCAACGTCGCCATCGGCTTCCAGCGCAAGTTCGCGACCCACCTCGGCGTCGACCCGGAACTGATCCGGCTCGACCACGTCGGCCTCAACCACCTCACCTGGGAGCGCGGCGTCACCCTGCTCGACGCCCCGGGCTCGACGACGGGCCGGGAGGTGCTGCCGGAGCTGCTCGCCGCGCACGGCAAGGCCATCGCCGAGGACCTGCACCTGCCGCAGCCCGTCATCGAGCGGCTCGGCGTCGTACCGTCCTACTACCTGCGCTACTTCTACCAGCACGACGCCGTCGTCGAGGAACTCAAGGTGCAGGGCTCGCGGGCCGCCCAGGTCGCCGAGATCGAGCGGCAGCTGCTGGAGATGTACGCCGACCCGGCCCTCGACACCAAGCCGGAACTCCTCGGCCAGCGCGGCGGCGCGTTCTACTCCGAGGCGGCGGTCCAGCTGATCGCCGCGCTGCTCGGCACCGGCGGCGGGACGTCCGTACAGGTCGTCAACGCGCCGAACAACGGCGTGCTGCCGTTCCTGCCCGACGACGCCGTCATCGAGGTCCCGGCCGAGGTCGACGCCAACGGCGTCCGGCCGCTCCCCCAGCGGGCCGTCGAGTCGCTGTACGCCGGCCTCATCGCCGCCGTCACCGCGTACGAGCACCTCGCCCTCGACGCCGCCCTGCACGGCGGCCGCGACCGGGTCTTCGACGCCCTGCTCGCCCACCCGCTGGTCGGCCAGCTCGAACTCGCCGACCAGCTCACCGATCGGCTGCTCGCCCACAACCGCGAGCACCTCGCCTGGGCCTGACGGCCCGGGGCCCGGCTACGCCCCCGGGCCCCGCCGGGAAAGCCGCCCGGCCCGCGATATGAGGGTGTCGCGGGCCGGGCACTGCGAGGAGACCGACCACCCCCGGCCGGGGACAACGCCACGGCCGGGCCACGTACGAGCCGCGGGGACCTGATGACCCACCAGCCCGAACCGATCCTGCCAGGCGTCCTCGCCATCGACGCCGGCAACTCCAAGACCGACGTCGCCCTGATCGGCGCCGACGGCACCGTCCACGGCACCGCCCGCGGCGGCGGCTTCGCACCCCAGAAGATCGGCGGCGCCGCCGCCGTCGCCGGCCTCGCCCCGCTCGTCGAACAGGCCGCCGCCGCGGCCGGCCACCCCGCCTGGAGCGGCGTCCTCACCAGCCACGTCAGCGCCTGCCTGGCCAACGCCGACCTGCCCGTCGAGGAGGAGGCCCTGCGCGCCGCGCTGGAATCCCACCCCTGGGGCGCCAGCAACACCGTCGTCAACGACACCTTCGGCCTGCTGCGGGCCGGCACCGACGGCCCGCGCGGCGTCGCCGTCGTCTGCGGCGCCGGCATCAACTGCGTGGGCCTGCTGCCCGACGGCCGCACCGCCCGCTTCCCCGCCCTCGGTGAGCTCACCGGCGACTGGGGCGGCGGCGGGGGCCTGGCCGTCACCAGCATGTGGCACGCCGTCCGCCACGAGGACGGCCGCGGCGGCCCCACCGGGCTCTCCCGCGCCATCGCCGAGCACTTCGGCCTGCCCAGCGCCGGCGCCGTCGCCGAGGCCGTCCACCTCGGGCACCTGCCGACCAGCCGGCTGCACGAGATCGTCCGGGTGCTGTTCGCCGTCGCGGAGCAGGGCGACGAGGTCGCCCTGGGGCTGATCGACCGCCAGGCCGACGAGATCGTCCGGCTCGCCGTCGTCGCCCTGCGGCGGCTGGAACTGCTCGACACGCGGACCCCGCTGGTGCTCGGCGGCGGCGTGCTCGCCTCCCGGCAGCCGCTGCTGATCGACAACCTGACCGTCCGTCTGGCCGAGGCCGCGCCGCTCGCCGAACCGCGGGTCGTCGTCGCGCCGCCCGTCCTGGGCGCGGCCCTGCTCGGACTCGACCACCTCGGGGCGGGCCCCGCGGCCCAGGCCCGGCTGCGCGAGGCGTACGAGGCGCAACGGCCCGTCGCCGTCTGACCGTTACGCCGCCCCTCAAGACTCCCGCCGCCGCCGGATCCGCACATCCGGCGGCGGCGGGAACCACAGCCCGTGCACCAGTCGTGTACCTGTGTGACGAGTTCCGCCGCCGTCCGGGGAGACTAGTGCCATGGCCGTGCCCCGAACCCTCCTCGCCGCGCTGCTCTGCTGCACCGCCGCAGCCGCCCTCGCCGCCTGCACTCCCGCCGACTCCGCGCCCACCATCGCCGCCGCCTCCGCCGCCGCCGTCGCCGACGGGGCGTACGACGACGAGGACGACCTGCTGGACGACGACCTCGCCGGCCCCGAGCCCAGCATGGACACCTCCCCCTCCCCCTCCGCCGACTGCGCCACCCCGACCCCGACCGAACGCCCCGGGCACACCGTCCTCGTGGTCATCGCCACCGACGACGGCGACGTCACCGCCCAGCCCGCCCGCTACTCCTGCGACGAGGCCCGCTACGAGGGGACGGGAGCGCCGGCCCGCTACGGCTTCGCGACCGCCGGGGTCGAGGCCACGCTCGTCGACCACCCGCACGCCGACCCGACCAGACCCGTCCGGCTGGAGGACGTGCTCGGGCACCTGGAGGACTGCCTGGCCGAGCACGAACCCGACCCGCCGTACGGGTGCTACGGCAACGTGTACGACGTGGTGCTGGACTCGCACGGGCGGATCATGCGGATCGGGGAGCTGGTCGGGCCGTGATCCGGCCGTGGACCGGCTGAGCTCGGAACCGGCTCAGGACGGGGCGACGAGGCCGAACTCGTAGGCCTGGATGACCAGGTGGACCCGGTCCCGGGCGTCCAGCTTGGTGAACAGCCGGGCCACGTGCGCCTTGGCGGTGGCCACGCTGATGGTCAGCTCCTCGGCGATCTCGCCGTTGGACAGCCCGCGGCCGACCAGCGTCAGCACCTCGCGCTCGCGGTCGGTGATCCCGTCGACCGTCGCCCGGCCGGACCGGGCGGCGGCGGGCTGCGGGCGGGCGGCGAACTCGCCGATCAGCCGGCGGGTGATGCTCGGCGCGATCAGGGCGTCCCCGGCGGCGACCACCCGGACGCCGTCGAGGATGGTCTCCAGGGCGAGGTCCTTGACCAGGAAGCCGGCCGCCCCGGCCCGCAGCGCGCCGTACACGTAGTCGTCGTCGTCGAAGGTGGTGAGGACGAGGACGTGGGTCGGCAGGCCGGGGTCGGCGGTGATCCGGCGGGTGGCCTCGATGCCGTCCATGCCGGGCATCCGGATGTCCATCACGGCGACGTCGGGGCGCAGCCGGCCGACCAGTTCCACCGCCTCGGCGCCGTTGCCGGCCTCGCCGACGACCTCCAGGTCCGGGGTGTCGGCGATGAGCACGCGCAGACCGGTGCGGATGAGCGGCTGGTCGTCGACCAGGACGACACGGATCACGGGGAGACCTCCACGGGGAGCGGCAGTCGGGCGGCGACCTGGAAACCGCCCGCGGGGCGCGGGCCGGCGCTGAACTCGCCGTGCAGCAGGCCGACCCGCTCGCGCATGCCGGCGATGCCGTAACCGGAGCCGGCGGACGGCCCGCCGGCTCCGGCGCCGAGGTCGACGACGGTGACGGCGACCTCCTCGGGGCCGTAGTCGACGGTGACCCGGCAGTCCCGGGTGCCGGAGTGCTTGACCACGTTGGTGACCGCCTCCTGCACGATGCGGTAGGCGGCGAGGTCCACCTCGGGCGGCAGCGGGCGGGGCTCGCCGAGGCGGGTGAGCGCGACCCGCACGCCCGCGCCAGCCGTCTGCTCGACCAGCCGGTCCAACTCGCCCAGCCCCGGGGCGACCTCCATCGGCGCGGACTCCGGCTCGCCCTGGCGCAGCGCCCCGAGCATCCGGCGCAGCCCGGCCAGGGTCTCCCGGCTGGTCGCCTCGATGGCGTTCAGCGCGTTGCGGGTCTCGGCGGGCTGGGTGTCCATGACCCGGCTGCCCATCCCGGCCTGGATCGCGATGATGCCGATGCTGTGGGCGACCATGTCGTGCAACTCGCGGGCGATCCGCAGCCGTTCGGCGGTGATCGCCTGCTCGGTGGCGCGGCCGCGCAGGGCCTCGGTGTGCGCCCGGCTCTGCCGGACGGTGTTGCCGACCAGCCAGGCGATCGCGGCGGTCGAGGCGAACGCGGCTTGGGCGACGAAGTCGGTGTGGTAGTCGTTCGCCACCCGCCAGACCGCCAGGGCGGCCACCAGGGCGACCGGCATCGCGGCGGCGCACAGCGACACGGCCCGGGAGCGGGTGGCCGTGCAGTAGCCGATCGCCGCCTCGGCGAGCAGCAGCTGCACCACGGCCGTCTCCTGGATCCGCATGCCGATCGTGAACGCGCACGCGGCCAGCGGGATCGCCACCGCCAGCAGCGGAAGCCGGACCAGCAGCGACGCCATCAGGGTCGTGACCACCGCGGTGACCAGCAACGGCATGTCCTCGAAGTTGCCGTTGTAGCGGAACAGGTGGGCCAGCTCGTTGCTCCGCTGGAAGCTGCGGAACGTGATGACGGCCACCCAGAACGCCGCCACCCAGACGCCCGGCGGCAGGCGCCTGAACAGGGGCGGACGAGGGTTGGTGATCATCGCCCGATGGTAGCGGCGGCCCGCGCGGCGGCGCATTGGCCCGAGGGCGTAATCCCCCGGGCCAGTGCGGCCGCCGGCGGTTGTGGCCCGCGGCCCGATGCCCGTCCGGGGCCCCGGACGGCACCGTTGTCCCCGTGATCGAGATCGAGCGACTGACCAAGCGGTACGGCGCCACCACGGCCGTCGACCAGTTGACCTTCACCGTCCGGCCGGGCACCGTCACCGGCTTCCTCGGCCCCAACGGCGCCGGCAAGTCCACCACGCTGCGGATGATCCTGGGGCTGCACACCCCGACCGAGGGGTCCGTCACGGTGGACGGCGTGCCCTTCGCGGACCGGCCGCGCGGACTGCGCCACGTCGGCGCCCTGCTGGACGCCCAGGACGTGCACGGCGGGCGCAGCGCCCGGGCCCACCTGTCGGCGCTCGCCCGCGGCAACCGCATCCCGCTCCGCCGGGTGGACGAGGTGCTCGCCGAGGTCGGCCTCGGCAAGGCCGCCGGGCGCCGGATCGGCGGCTACTCGCTGGGCATGAAGCAGCGGCTCGGCATCGCCGGCGCGCTGCTCGGCGACCCGCCGGTGCTGCTGTTCGACGAGCCGCTCAACGGCCTCGACCCGGAGGGCGTGCTGTGGGTGCGCGGCCTGTTCCGCCGCCTCGCCGAGGAGGGGCGGACGGTCTTCGTCTCCAGCCACATGATGGCCGAGATGGAGCACACCGCCGACCGGCTGGTGGTGATCGGCCGGGGCCGGCTGATCGCGGACGAGAGCCTGGCGGAGTTCTCCGCCCGCAACGCCGTCACCAGCGTGGCCGTCCGGGCGCCCGAACTGCCGTCGCTCGCCGAGGTGTTGCGGGCCGAAGGGGCGGCCGTACGGCAGGCGCAGGAGCCGGACGGGGCGGTGGTGACCGGGCTGCCCGCCGCCCGGATCGGCGAACTCGCCCTGCGGCACGGCCTGGTGCTGCACGAGCTCGCCACCCGTACCTCGTCCCTGGAGTCGGCGTTCATGTCGCTGACCGCCGACAGCGTCGAATACCTGGCAGGAGATGCCCGATGAGTACCGCCGCCCTCGCCCCCGCCCGCCCCCGCACCCGCCCGGCCGAGCCGCGGCCCCGGTTCGGCGACCTGCTCGCCGCCGAGTGGATCAAACTGCGCTCGCTGCGGTCCACGTACTGGGTGCTGGCGCTGGCCTCGCTGGCCGCGATCGTGGTCAACCTGAACGCCGTCCACACCGACCTGACCTACATCGACCACCCCCGCCCGCCGGTGCCCGGCTTCCCGCCGTACCGGTACGACCCGCTGTACCACGGCCTCAGCAGCATCTCCGGCGCCCTGATGGCCGTCGCGGCCGGCAGCCTCGGCGCGATCACCGTGTTCGGCGAGTACACCACCGGCATGATCCGCACCACCTTCGCCGCGGTGCCCGACCGGCGGGGCGTGGCCGTGGCCAAGGTGGTGCTGGTCGCCGGCCTCACCTCGCTCGCCGGGGCGGTGGTGTCCGCGGTGTCCTTCTTCGGCAGCAACGCCATGCTGGCCTCCCGGCACGCCGGGCTCTCCATCACCGACGAGGGCTGCCTGCGGGCCGTCCTCGGCTACGCGGCGATCGTGCCCGTCTGCGCGCTGATCGGGATGGCCCTCGGCGCCCTGCTGCGGCACGCCACCGCTTCGATCGTCTCGCTGGTCATGCTGCTGTTCATCGTGCCGATGCTGTTCGGTGGCGACCGCTACCGCTGGCTGAAGGAGATCGGCAACCACCTGCCGCTCGCCGCCGAGGGGAGGCTGACGATCAACCCCAACTCCTCGACGACGATGGGCAAGTACGCGCCGAGCGTGCTCGACTCCTGGATCACCCTGGGCGCCTGGGCGGCCGTCGCGCTGGCGGCGACGGTGGTCCTGATGCGGCGGCGGGACGTCTGACCCCGACGGAAGCCGGGGTGTCAGGCGGCCGAGGTCGCCGCGGCGGCCGCCTTGGCGCGGAAGGCGCCGAGGGTGGCGGCGGGGACGCCGCAGGCGGGGAGGAAGGCCTCGGCGCCGCCGTGGCGGGTGCGGACGCGGTCGAGGAAGACGGCCATGGCCTCCGCCGGGGCGTCGAGGAGCGGGGCGGGGATGGTGAGTTCGCGGCCCTCGGAGTCGGTGACCCGGGCGCCGCGGGCGTTGAGCGCGGTGCGGTGGCGCTCGGAGAGGCCGGCGAAGATCTGCGGCAGGGCGTCGGCGGTGCGGGCGTAGTCGGCGACGATCCGCTCGGCGGGCACGCCGAGGAGGTCCAGCAGCAGGGCGGTCAGCAGGCCGGTGCGGTCCTTGCCGGCGGCGCAGTGCAGGAGGACGGCGCCCGGGCGGGCGGCGGCCTCGACGGCGGCGGTGACGGCCTCGGGCGCGGACTCGGCCAGCAGCACGTAGTAGTCGCCGAGGTCGGCGGCGGTGGCCATGGTGCGCATCCGGGCGGCGAGGCCGTCGCCGGTGGGGTTCACCGGGGCCGCGACGACGGCTATCCCGGCGGCCTCGGCGGCGGCCCAGTCGGCGGGGTCGGTCTCGCGGGTGTCGCGCAGGTCGACGATGGTGCGGATGTCGCAGGCGCGCAGCTGGGCGACGGTCGCCTCGTCGGCGGCCGGGAACGGCTGGGCGGAGCGGTACAGCACGCCGGGGCGGATCCGCCGGCCCTCGGGGTCGCCGAGGACGGCGGGGTCGCGGAAGTTGACCAGGGACATGCGCGGGCCTTTCGGTGGGGCCGTGGGGGGAGGGGGCCTGACATCCAGACGTCCATCTGGACGTCTAGATGTCTAGTCCCTCCCCGGGGTGCGGAGCAAACCACGGTCGCCCGCACCCCTCCATCCCACCCCCGCCGACCGGCCCCGTCGACCGGAGGGAGGGGACGGGAAGAAGGAGGGCGGGGAACCGGCGGTGGGCAGGCGGCGGCCGAGCCGTCCCGGATGGACACGGTGATCCGGACCTCCGCCCGGCCCGCGATAGCGCCAGGTCAGCCGCCCACCCCGCACCGTTCGGCACCGTATCGATCCTGCTAAAGTTCCGCGCCGGATCATCACGCGTCACGGGGGGCGGAGTACCGCGGTGTCCGAGGGGACCGAGCACGACATACCCACCGAACTCGCCGAGGTCTACCTCGGGCTGCTCGCCGACGCCTCCCGCACCGGGAGGCTGCTGCGCCGGGACGAACTGGAGTGCCTGCGCACGCTGGGCGAGCACTGCGCCGAGGCCGGGTACGGGCTGCGCGACGTCGTCGCGCACTGCCTGTCGGCCACCCGGCGGGCCTGGCAGACGCTGCCGGGCATCACCGCGGCAGGCGGCGTCGGGGAACTGCGCCGGATCGGCGACGCCGTGCTCGCGGCGACCGAGGCCGCACTGGCCGCACTCGGCGAGGGGCACGAACGCGCGCAACGCATGGCGGTCCGCCAACAGGAGTCCGCGCGGCGCGAGTTCATCGACGACCTGCTGTACGGCCGCAGCGACCTGGGCCTGCTGGCGGAGCGCGCCGAGCGGTTCGGGCTGCGGCTGGCGGGCGCGTACGCGGTGGCGGTGGCCGTCGGCGACACGCCGTACGCAGACGTCCACCCGCTGGTGCACCGGGTGGAACGGGAGCTGGTCGGGCGGTTCGGCGAGCGGGACGTCCTGCTCGCCGGCAAGGACGGCCGGCTGGTGTGCATCGCCCCGGACACCGAACGCGCCGTCCTGGAGGCCTTCGCCGACCTGACGCTGCGCCCCGGCCCCGGCTACCGCCCGGTGCTGCGGGTGGCCACCGGGCGCCGGCACTCGGGGGCCAGCGGGGTGCTGCGCAGCTACGAGGAGGCGCTGGGCGCGCTGGACTACGCGGACCGGCTGGACCTGCCGGCACAGCAGCTGAAGGCCGAGGAACTGCTGGTCTTCCCCGTGCTGATGCGCGACCGGGCGGCGATGGCCGACCTGGTGCGCAGCGTGCTGGGCCCGCTGACCGAGGCGCGCGGCGGCGCCCGCCCCTTGCTGGACACCATCGCGGTGCAGGCGGAGGCCGCGTACGTGAACGCGGAGGCGGCCCGGCGGCTGGGGCTGAGCGTGCGCACGCTCGGCTACCGGCTGGAGCGGATCAAGGCGCTGACCGGCTACGACCCGTCGGACGCCCTGCAGCGGTTCACCCTGGAGACGGCGGCGATGGGGGCCCGGCTGCTGAACTGGCCGGAGCAGCCGCTGTAGACGGCGGCCAAACGCCCCCGGGCCGTGCGTTCCAGGGTGTCAAAGGGCCGTAAAGATTGCCGGATCCTGGCAATGTGCGAACGGCCCCTCCGCTGTCACGATCTCCATGGCGCCGAGGTGCGGCGCCGTGGGAACAGCGGGGGAGCGTGGCCGGGATGGGGGGATTCGTCGCGGCCGCGCTGGCTTTTCCGACGGCGCTGTTCAGCTTCGCGCTGGTGGTGGTGGTCGGGTACTGGCTGCTGATGCTGGTCGGCGGCCTGGGCTTCGACGCCCTGCACGGGGGACACGGCGTCGGGCATGCCGGTCACGTCGGCCATGCCGGTCACGCGGGCGACCTGGGCCACGGTGCCGGGGGGCACGCGACCCACGGGGGACACGGGGGACCCGGTGCCCAGGACGGGCACGGCGCCGACGGCCGGGGCGCCCACCACCACGGAGGCGTGCTGGGCGCGCTGGGGCTGGGCGGGGTGCCCGTGACGGTGGCGGTGTCGCTGCTGGTCGCGCTCGCCTGGTTCGTCAGCCTGGCCGGCACCGTCCTCACCTCGGGGGCACCGGCGCGCGGCGGCGTGTTCGCCGTCGCGCTGGTCGCCTCCTGGGCGGGTACCCGGCTGCTGGTCCGGCCGCTGTCCCGACTGTTCCCCGAGGACCGTCCGGCGACCCGGGGGGACTTCGTCGGCCGCGTCTGCGTGATCCGCACCGGCCGGGTGACGGCCGACTTCGGGCAGGCGGAGGTCACCGCCGAGGACGGCTCCACCGCGACCGTCCAGGTCCGCACGCTCACCGAGGAGCCCGGGCTGGCGGCCGGCCGCACCGCCCTGATCTTCGACTACGACGCCGACGGCGAGCACTTCCTGGTGGCGCCGTTCGACCCGGCGCTACCGGGCGGCTGACTCCCCCGGGCTGCGCCTGAGGGCCGCAGGCGTCCGCTTGTTCCGCTTATCTCTCTCTCATCCGCTCGACTTCGCACCATCTCGTCATCTCGTCAAAGGACTCCGTGATGGACACCATCGCCGTGGGTTTCGGCATTCTCGTCGCCGTCGTACTGCTCATCGTGCTCGCCATGCTGCTGTTCGTGGGCCGCTTGTTCCAGAAGGTCGAGCAGGGCAAGGCGCTGATCGTCTCCCGCACCAAGAAGGTGGACGTCACCTTCACCGGCGCGATCGTCCTCCCGGTGCTGCACAAGGCCGAGTTGATGGACATCTCGGTGAAGACGGTGGAGATCCACCGCGCCGGCCGGGACGGGCTGATCTGCCGGGACAACATCCGGGCGGACATCCGGATCTCCTTCTTCGTGCGGGTGAACAAGACCGTCGAGGACGTCATCAAGGTCGCGCAGGCCATCGGCACCGCCCGCGCCAGCGACCCGTCCGCGATCCAGGAGTTCTTCGCGGCCAAGTTCGCCGAGGCGCTGAAGACCGTCGGCAAGCAGCTCGACTTCACCGACCTCTACACGCACCGGCACGAGTTCCGGGACCAGATCATCGCGGTCATCGGCACCGACCTCAACGGCTACACCCTTGAGGACGCGGCCATCGACCACCTCGAACAGACCCCGATGAACCAGCTGGACTCCGACAACATCCTCGACGCCCAGGGCATCCGCAAGATCACCGAGCTGACGGCGATCGAGCACGTGCGCACCAACGAGTACCAGCGCACCGAGGAGAAGGAGATCACCCGGCAGAACGTGGACGCCCGGGAGGCCGTCCTCGAACTCCAGCGCCGCCAGGCCGACGCCGAGATCCGCCAGCGCCGCGAGATCGAGACCCTGCGGGCCACGGAGGACGCGGTGATCGCCCGGGTCCAGGAGGAGGAGCGGCTGAACGCCCAGACCGCCTTCCTCCGGACCGAGGAACTGCTCGGCGTGCAGCGCGAGAACCAGGCCCGCGAGGTCGCGGTGGCGCAGAAGAACCGCGAGCGGGTGATCGCCGTGGAGAACGAGCGGATCGAGAAGGACCGCCTGCTGGAGGTCATCGGCCGCGACCGGGAGACCGAACTCGCCACCATGGCCAAGCAGAAGGAGGTCGAGTCCCGCCGGCGGGAGGTCGCCGACGTGGTCCGCGAGCGGGTGGCGGTGGAGCGCACCGTCGCCGAGCAGGAGGAGGCCGTCAAGACGCTGCGCGCCACCGAGGACGCCGAGCGCACCCGCCGCGCGGTGATCATCCAGGCCGAGGCGCAGGCGCAGGAGAAGCTCGTCAAGGACATCAAGGCCGCCGAGGCCGCCGAGCAGGCCGCCTCGCACAAGGCCCGCGAGTCGCTGGTGCTGGCCGAGGCCCGCCAGCAGACCGCCGAACTGGACGCCACCGCCAAGATCCGGATGGCCGAGGGCATCCGGGCGGAGGCCGCCGCCGAGGGGCTGGCCCAGGTGCAGGTGCGCGAGCAGGAGGCCGCGGCGGTGGAGAAGGTCGGCCGCGCCGAAGCCGCCGTCCAGGCCGAGAAGGCGAAGGCCGCCGCGCTGGAGATCGGCGCCAAGCTGAAGGCCGAGGCCGAGGGCCTCACCGAGAAGGCCGCGGCGATGGCGAAGCTGGACGAGGCCTCGCGCGGGCACGAGGAGTACCGGCTGCGGCTGGCCGCCGAGAAGGACGTCCGGCTGGCCGGGCTGGACACCCAGCGGCAGATCGCCGAGGCGCAGGCCGCGCTGGTCGCGGCCGGGCTGGAGAAAGCGAAGATCGACATCGTCGGCGGGGACGGGGTGTTCTTCGACCGCCTGGTGCAGTCGGTGACGGCCGCCAAGAGCGTCGACGCCTTCGTCGGGCACTCGCAGACCGCCCAGGCCCTGGCCGGGCCCTGGCTCGACGGCAGCGCCAGCTTCACCGAGGACCTGACCCGGGTGCTGTCCTCGGTGTCCACGACGGACGTGCAGAACCTGACGGTGTCCGCGCTGCTGATGCGGATGATCGGCGCCGGAGGCGGCGAGCAGGCCGGGCAGCTGCGGCAACTGCTCACCTCGGCACAGAAGTTGGGGATCGCCGAGACGTCGATCGGGGCGCTGACGTCGGTCAACGGCTCCAGGTGAACGTGAACGCCTGAGTCGCCTGAGTACCCGATCTCCTGAGCAGTCGAGAAACTGAGTAGTTGAGGAACTGACGTGGTGGACGCCCTCGACGCCCGGCTCGACGCCGGCACCTACGAGGTCCTGCGCGGCCGACTCGCCCGGTCCGCCGCCGAACTCGCCGAACGCGCACAGGCGTTGAACGCCCGCCGGGTCGGGGAGTTCGGCGGCGGGGAGCTGCGGCTGGTCGGCACCGGCCGGCTCACCACCGGCCGGGCCTGCCTCCCGCAGGACCTCACCGCCGCCGGCGGGCTGCTCCTGCTCGGCACCCGCCCGGGCGGCGCGCCCGACGCCGCCGTCTCCGCCTCCGCCGTCTCCGCCTCCGTTTCCGCCGGCGCCCCGGCCGAGGGCTCCCCGGGCGCCGGGCCGCTCGGGGAGGTCCTGAGCGTCCACCACCCCGACCTCACCCCCGTCCCCGCCGAGGGCACCCTGCTGGACGACCCGCGCCTGCGCCAGGACCTCGCCGACCTGCACCGCTACTTCCGCGACGCCCGACTGGAACGGCTGCGCCCCGTCGGCGGCCGCCTGCTCGCCGTCTTCCGCACCGGCCCCGCCGCCGCCGACGTCCGGGTGCTGCGTTGGCGCCCCGTCGACGACCTCGCCGACGACGGGCACCCGGCCTACCAGGACGGGCGCGGCGAACGCGACCACACCGCCGCCGACGGCCAGCAGCTCGCCTGGACCCCCCTCACCCGGGACGACCAGCTGCCCGCCGCCCCCGGCAGCCCGCCGCGCGCCGACCTCGGCGGCGAACTCCGGCTCGGCATCGACGGCGGCCGGCTGACCGTCACCGCCCCCGACGGCCGCGAACTGCACCACGAACCCCTCGCCGAGGCCCTGCAGACCCTCGCCGACGCCCAGATCGCCCACGCCCGGCTCGGCACCCTGCTGCTGGTGCGCGTGCGCCCGTACCAGGAGGAGACCGTCCGGCACCTGGTCTGCCACCTGCCCACCGGCCGGGTCACCCGGATCGACGCGCTCGGCCAGGCCTGCCTGCGGCTGCCCGCCGACCAGGGCGTGGCCTTCCCCGGCGGCTGCCACCTCACCGACGGCACCGTGCGCAGCTACGACCAGCCGGTGGACGGCCTGGCCTACGAGCGCACCCTCGTCTCGCCCAACGGCGAGGACGTGCTGTACGAGTTCCGCTCCCCCGCCGACGGCCGCGCCCTGCTCCAGCCGTACAACAGCGTCCGCCAGGAGGCCGCCGCCCCGCTGCCCTGCCAGGGCTACGCGCTGCTCGCCGACGGCACCCTGATCGCCCTCCGCCCGGCCGAGGACGGGCCCACCCGACTGCACCCCGTCCAGCTGTGGCAGACCCCGTTCACCAGCGAGCGCCACGCCGCCGCGCAGCCGCCCGGCACCGGCCCGCTCGCCCGGATCGGCAACGCCGACCTGGTCCGCGGCCTCGCCGACTGCCTCTCCCTGGCCCGGCTCGCCGCCGCCGGCGCCGACACCCCGGCCGGTCACCAGGCCGTCCTCGCCGCCTGCACCCGCACCGCCGACCGGCACCACTGGCTGGGCCAGCCCGGCCTCGGCGACCTCGCCGCCCCGCTCGCCGAGATCCGCGACACCGCCCGGCAGGTCATCGCCGAGTACGAGGCCGTCGCCGAACTCACCGCGCACGCCGCCCGGCAGACCGAACAGGCCGCCGAACACGTCGAAGGCCTGCTGCGCACCGCCCGCGGCGAGACCCTCGCCGACGCCGCCGAATGGGTCGACCGGCTCGCCGGGCTGCGCCGCGCCCAGGGCCGGGTCGAGGCGCTGCGCGACCTGCCGCGCGCCGAGCCCGCCCGGATCGACGCGCTCGCCGCCCACCTCGCCGAGGGCCTGACCGAGGCCGCCGCCCGCGCCGTCGGACACCTCGCCGAACCCGAGGCCTTCGCCCCGCACCGCCGGCGCGCCGGCGAACTCGCCGACCGCTGCGCCGCCCTCGCCACCGCCGCCGGAGCCGAGCCGCTGGGCCTGCGGATCTCCGAGCAGAGCGAGGCGTTGCAGACCGTCTCGGAGCTCGTCGGCACCCTCGACCTGGCCGACGCCACCACCCGCACCGCCATCCTCGACCGGCTCGCCGACGTCCTCGGACTGCTCAACCGCGCCCGCGCCGCCCTCACCGTCCGCCGCCGCGACCTGCGCACCCGCGAGGCCGCCGCCGAGTTCGCCGCCGAAACCGCCCTGCTCGCCCAGGCCACCACCGCCGCGCTCGCCGCCGCCGACACCCCCGAGGCCTGCGACGACCAGCTCGGCCGACTCCTGCTGCGGATCGAGCAGTTGGAGACCCGATTCGCCGACGCCGACCCGGCGCTGGGCGAACAGCTCGCCGACCGGCGCACCGGAATCCACAACGCCCTCACCGCCCGCCGCCAACACCTGCTGGAGGAACGCGCCCGCCGCGCCGACCGGATCGCCGCCTCCGCCGAACGCATCCTCGACACCCTGCACCGGCGGCTCACCGCCCTCGACACCGCGGCCGAGATCGACGCCGCCCTCGCCGCCGACCCGACCGCCGTCAAACTCCGCGACCTCGCCGCCCAGTTGACCGCACTCGGCGACCGGGTCCGGGCCGAGGAGCTGACCGGACGGCTGCGCGCCGCCCGCAGCCGCGCCCACCGGGCCCGACGCGACCGCGCCGAACTCGCCGGCGACGGCCCCGGCACCCTGCGACTGGGCCGCCACCTGTTCGCCGTCACCACCCAGCGGCCCGAACTCACCCTCGTCCCCTGGCGCGGCCGCCCCGCCTTCACCCTCACCGGCACCGACTACCGCTCCCCCGTCACCGACCCGGCGTTCGCCGCCACCGAGCGCTACTGGGGCCGGCCGCTGCCCTCCGAGACCCCCGCGCTGTACCGGTCCGAATACCTCGCCGCCAGTCTGCTGCTGGCCGCCGAACCGGACGGGCTGGACACCCTGCGTGCCGAGGGCGACCTGCTGGAGTTCGTCCGCCGCGCCGCCGAACAGCGCCCGGACGAGGGCTACCAGCGCGGCGTCCACGACCACGACGCGGCGCTGCTGCTCCGCGCTCTGCTCGAACTCCACGCCGAGGCAGGCCTGTTGCGCCACCCGGCGGCCGCCCGGGCGGCCGCTCAGCTGTACTGGGCGCACGGCGCCGACGAGCGGCAGCGACTGGTCTGGCACACCCGGGCCCGCTCGCTCGCCCTCGCTCGCGCCCTCGCCCGGCAGGCCTTCGGCGCCGCGCCACGACTGGGCCTGCCGGCCGCACCGACGGCCCTGACCGCGCCAGCCCCGGCCGCACCTGCGGCCCTGACCGCGCTGTCCGACCTGTCCGACGAACTGAGCTCCGCCGTCACGGAGTTCACCTCGTGCCCGCAACCCGCCGGCCCATACCTGGTGGCCGAACTCGCCGCCGCCACACCCACGTTCGCTTACGCGCCGGGGGCCGCAACCCTGCTCGACAAGTTCCACGCCGCACCCGAGTCCGCCGGTCTCACCGAAGCGCTGGCCGCACTGCCCGCCGAGCCCGCACTGCTGCCCGCCCGACACCAACTCGCCCAGGCCTGGCTGGAGTCCAGCGCCTTCGACGCCGACCCCGGCGACCTCGCCGAGGCCGCCGCCGCGCTCCTCTGCCCGTCCCTGCCGCGCCGGCCCGCCGAAGGCACCGCCACCACCCGCCTCACCGGCCTGCTCGGCGACCACCCCCGGCTCCCGGGCGGCGCGCTCGACCTGCGCCTCGACGAACTCCTGTCCCGGGTGGCGGAGTTCGCCGCCACCGAGGCCCCCGGATACCGCGCCTACCAGCGACTGCGCGCCGACCTGCTGGCCGCCGAGCACACCCGGCTACGGCTCGACCAGTACCGGCCGGCCCCGCTCAACGGCTTCGTCCGCAACCGACTCATCGACCAGGTCTACCTGCCGCTGGTCGGCGACAACCTCGCCAAACAGCTCGGCACCGCCGACGCCGGCGGACCGGTCGACCGCAGCGGCCTGCTGCTCCTGGTCTCCCCGCCCGGCTACGGCAAGACCACCCTCGTCGAGTACCTCGCCGAACGGCTCGGCCTGCTGCTGGTCACCGTCAGCGGCCCCGCGCTCGGCCACCGGGTCACCTCCCTCGACCCCGCCGAGGCCCCCGACGCCACCTCCCGCCGCGAGATCGAGAAGCTCAACTTCGCCCTGCACGCGGGCGACAACGTGCTGCTCTACCTCGACGACGTCCAGCACACCTCGCCCGAGCTCCTCCAGCGCTTCATCCCGCTCTGCGACGCCCAGCGCCGGATCGACGGGGTGTGGGACGGCGAGGCCCGCGAGTGGGACCTGCGCGGCAAGCGCTTCGCCGTCGTCATGGCCGCCAACCCGTACACCGAGTCCGGCCGCCTCTTCCGGCTGCCCGACATGCTCGCCAACCGCGCCGACGTCTGGAACCTCGGCGACGTCATCGCCGGGCGCGAGGACCTCTTCGCGCTCAGCTTCGTCGAGAACGCCCTGCCCGCCAACCCGCACCTGGCCCCGCTCGCCACCGCCGAGCGCGCCGACCTGGACACCCTGCTGGCCCGCGCCACCGGCACCCCGGGCGGCCCCCTCACCGGCGCCTGGCCCGCCGCCGAGGCCGAACGGATGACCGCCGTCCTCGCCGGACTGCTCCACCTGCGCGGCACCGTCCTCGCCGTCAACCGCGCCTACCTGGCCTCCGCCGCCCAGGACGACCGCACCCGCACCGAACCCGCGTTCCTCCTCCAGGGCTCCTACCGCAACATGGCCAAACTCGCCCAGCGCCTCGACCCGGCCCTCACCCGCCCCGAACTCGACGCCCTCCTCACCGACCACTACCGCGCCGAAGCCCAACCCCTCGGCGCCGACGCCGAAGCACAGCTGCTGAAGCTGGCCGAACTCCGAGGCTGCCTCACCCCCGCCCAGGCCACCCGCTGGGAGGAGCTCAAGCACACGCGGCGGGGGTGACGGCCGGCGGCGCTCCCCACGTCAGGGGCCGGTTCGGCTCCTCTGCACCGCGCTACGGGGTCTACACCTCGGCGCCGCGTTGAGGGGCCAACGCCTCGGCGCCGCGCTGGGGGGCCAACACCTTGGCCAGCGGGGTCCGCTGCTCCGCCCAGGACACCAGCATCTCGCGGTCGATCAAGGTCGCGCCCACCGTCGGCAGGGCGGCGAACTCGCGCGCCGGCTTCGAGAACCCGCGGTTCGTCACGATGAGGATGATCCCGGCCTGGAACACCGCCCTGGCGCCGCCGAGCGCGTGCTGCACGACCGGCTGGCCGACCGTCGCCCTCGGGTCACCGGAGTGCTTGCACTGCACCATGAACGGGACGTTCAGGTCGGTGACCCCGAGGACGTCGCCGCCCATGTCACCGGCGCCGCCCTGCACCCGCGTGACGGTGAACCCGTCCCGTTCCAGCAGCGCCGCGACGGTGTGCTCGAAGGTCGTGAAGTGACCGTCGTCGATCTGCCCCAGGGTGATCGTGCTGCGCTTGGAGAACGCCTCGGCGGACATTCGTTCGTCGAGCATCCGCTCGTCGAACGTCCTTCCGTCCGCCGTCCCGTCGTCGTCCATGTGCCACTGGCGGCGGCCGAGCTTCGCGACCACCTCGACGGCGACGGCCCGCGCCTCCCGGTCGATCTCACCGAGGCCGTCCGCGTCCCACGGGGGCGCCGCCTCGCCACCGCTCTCCGCCGCCGCCTCGCCCGGGCGTCCGGCCCAGTACTGGCGCTCAAGGCCGCCGAGAGTCCTCCGCAGGCCGCACAGGTCGCGCTGCCACCCCCGGATCCGCAGCGTCAGCGACCCCAACCACCGCTCCAGGTCCGGGGGCGCCGGAAAGAGGCTGAGCTCCTCGGCCCGCGCGGCCGCCCGCTCGACCAGGTCCACGGTGTCGATCACCGTCTCGATCAGATCGACGGTGTCGCGGAGCGAGCGCCGGAGCCCCTTCGCGCCGACGGTGTGCCGGACGAGCACCATCGACTCACTGCGGTACCGATCGCCGAACCGGTCGCGGTCCCGCTCGTACGAGAGCCACCGCTCCAGGGCCTCGACCGCCTGGTCCACGAACCACCGCAGGTCGCCGTGCTCGTCGTCCTCGTACTCGTACATTCCGCCCCTCCCGTGAGCCACCGGGGGCAGCCTAGGCAACGGGTCCGACACTGCGAGCGGTGCCGTCCTGCCGACTGGCCGACCGAGCGATCAGGCAGCTGATCGGATCGTCGGCCGAAGCGAGCAACAAAATATGTAGACCGGTCTACATTTAACTGTTTGCCGGAACTGCGCACAGGAAGTCGACCTGTCCGACTTCCTGTGCACGACTCTCCCAGATTAAGCAGACCGACCGACATATTCTTTCGCGCCGAACAGCGCCAACCCGCTGCCCGCCTACCGTCGGCGGGCGGCCGCCAGCAGCTCGGGGACGGTGGCGAGCTTGACGCGGGGGCGGCCCTCGGCCTCGCCCCGGGCGCGCTCCGCCCGCTCCACGGCCCGCAGTCCCTTGAGCCCGACGGCGTCCGGGCGACGGTGGCGGACGAGGCGGTCGAAGTCCGCGCGGCTCGCCGCCGGGGCGGCCAGCGCGCGGGCCGCCGCGTCGTCCAGGAGCGCGTCCACGGTCTCGCGGGCGCACGCCCGGTTGGCGCCGATCCCGCCGGACGGCCCGCGCTTGGCCCACCCCACCACGTACGTCCCGGGCAGCGGCCGCCCCGTCGCCGGGTCCACGACCCGCCCGCCCCGGTGCGCGACCGTCGCCGTCCGCTCGTCGAAGGGCAGCCCGGGCACCGGTACGCCCCGGCGCCCTATGGAACGCACCACCAGGCCGGCCAACAGCGTGTCCGTCTCCCCGGTCGGTTCGGCTGCCCGGCCATCCGCAAGGGTGGTCCGGGCGACGGTCAGGCCCGTCACCCGCCCGGCCCCGGTGGACGCGCCGGGCTCGCTGGGCCCGCCGGGTTCACCGGGCGGGGTGAACGCGGTGAGCGCGGTCGGCGCGGACAGGAAGCGCAGCACGATCCGCTGGCCCGGCGCCGGCTCGGCGCCCCCGTCGAACGGCACCAGCGGCAGCCCGGCGAGCAACGCGGCCCGCGACTCCGACGCGTCCGGCGCGGCGATCGTCCCGGCCGCCGCCTCGATCGCCGCCCGCACCTCCGGGTGGTCCTCGACCACCACCTCGACGCCCGGCAGTTGCCGCAGCGCCAGGAACTCCGCCTTGGTCCAAGCGGCTTCGGCGGGCCCGCGCCGGGCGAGCAGCACGACTTCCCGCACCCGGCTGCGGCGCAGTGCGGCGAGGGCGTGGTCGGCGATGTCGGTGGTGGCGAGCCGGTCGGGGTCGGTGAGCAGGATGCGCGCGATGTCGACGGCGACGTTGCCGTTGCCGATGACGACCACCCGTTCGGCGCCGGGCCCGGACAGCTCCACCGCGTCGGCGGGCACGGTCGGTTGGGCGTTGTACCAGCCGACGAAGGTGGTCGCGGGCAGGCTGCCCGGCAGGTCCTCGCCGGGGATGCCGAGCCGCCGGTCGGCGGCCGCGCCGACGGCGTACACGACGGCGTGGTGGTGGGCGGTGAGTTCCTCGTGGGTCACGTCGGTACCGATGTCCACGTTGAGGTGCATCCGCAGCCGGGGGTCGTGGAAGACGCCGGCGAAGCTGTCCGCGATGCGTTTGGTGGACTGGTGGTCGGGCGCGACCCCGTGCCGCAGCAGGCCGCCGGTAACGGGCAGCCGGTCGATCATGGTGATCTCGGCACCGGTGCTGCGCAGCAGTTCCTGTGCGGTGTACCCGGCGGACGGGCCGGTGCCGACGATGGCGACGCGCAGCGTGCCGAGCCCGTCGGGCAGGCTGCGCGGGAAGGTGGGCGCGCCCCAGGCGTGGTCGTTGGGGTGGTCGCGGTACCAGTCGCGGTTGAGGTTGCCGAACACGGTGTCGGGCCCGCGCAGCCGGTCGACGGGGAACACCGCGTCCACCGGGCAGGCGTCCGCGCAGGCGCCGCAGTCGATGCAGGCCGCCGGGTCGATGTACAGCATGTCGGTGGTGCCGAACTCCGGTTCGTCCGGGGTCGGGTGGATGCAGTTGACCGGGCAGACGGACACGCACGAGGCGTCGTTGCAGCAGGTCCGGGTGATCGCGTAGGCCATGGCCGGGGTGGGGTCCCCTCGCTACAGGTGGTGAAGTGTGGGAGCTGGAGCCTTTTTTGACGTGTAGTCACAACATGTGGATGCGCCGGTAGATGGCGGCCGAGCGGCTGGTGAGCAGTCCGGTCTCGGCGAGGAACGCGATCAGGTGCCGGGAGCTGGTGCGCATCATCGCCTTGCGGTGCTCGTTGGCCCGCACTTCGACGATCGCCCGCTGGGTGTCGAGCCCGGCGGCCCGGTAGACCCCGGGGTGCACCATGCTGGAGACGATGACGTACGCGCCGACGGCGATGCCGGTGGCCGAGGCGCGGCGGCGGGCGGGGCCGGCGTGGCGCACCCGTTCGCGGATCTCCTGCCGGGCGAACTTCATGTGCCGCGACTCCTCGACGACGTGGATCCGGGAGGTGCCGCGGACGATGTCCAGGACGTTCTCGCCGCGCATCCAGTCACGCTGCATGACGTCGAGGACCTCTTCGGCCACCAGGATGCCGCCGTAGGCGAGTTCACCCTTCGCCAGGGCCTTGAACGCGCGCCCGGCCTGGGCGATGACCTTGTTCGGCCGGTACGCGGGGACGCCCATCTTCTCGCAGGCGCGGGCGAACATGATCGAGTGGCGGCACTCGTCGGCGATCTCGGTGAGCGCGAACTGGAACTCGGCGTTGGCGGGGTTCTTCAGGTACTGATCGCGCAGCACCATCTGCTGGAGGATCATCTCGAACCATATCCCGGTGTTCATGATCGAGCAGACCTCGTGCCGGGTGAGGGTGACCCGCTGCTGCTCGGTCATCTCGCCCCACAGCCGGGTGCCGTAGAGGGTGCTCCACTCCGGGTTGAGGCCGTAGTGGTCGGCCGGGAGCGGCGCGTCCCAGTCGATCTCGGTCGAGGGGTCGTAGGAGAGGGTCGCGGCGGACTCCAGCAGCCGCTTCGAGACGTCGTCGTCGGCCGCGGTGTGCCCGTGCGCACTCGCCGCCCGCCCTGCCGCCGCGTTGGTGAGAGCCATGGCTGCCTCCAGATGCCTGCCCCTACGGGTGCCCGCCCACCCCCTTATTAGACGGACAGTACAATAAGAGCCCGCCGCCGAGAACCCCCTGCGCAGCACCGGGCGGGCGCACGACCACAACTCCCGTGCCCCCTCTCGTCCGTGGCCTCCCCCAGCCGCCCCCTCCGCCCTCTCCGCCCCCTCCACCCCCGGATAGAGTGAGACGTGATCACCGACCAGCCCGAGGCGGATCCGGAGCGCGTCGCCCCCACCGGCGTACGGAACTTCCGCGACGCCGGCGGCGTCGGCTCCCTGCCGCGCGGCGTGCTGTACCGCTCCGCCGCCCTGCACGGCCTACACGACCTGCACGGTCTCGCGGCGGAGGGCGCGGACACGCTGCGGCGCCTCGGCCTGCGGACGGTCGTCGACCTGCGCAGCGACCCGGAGGTTGCGGAGCGCCCGGATGCCGTCGGCCTCGTCGACGCCCGGTACCTGCACGCACCGGTCTTCACCGAACGACGCTGGCCCGCCGACCAGTTGGAGCTGTACCCGCTGATGGCCGAGCGCGCCGGCGCGGCGGCGGTGGCCGTCCTGCGCCGCCTGCTCGCCGGCGGGGGCGAGGCCGTGCCGGTCCTGGTCCACTGCGCCTCGGGCAAGGACCGCACGGGAGTCGTCGTCGCCGTCCTGCAGACGCTGCTGGGCGCCTCCGAGGCGGAGGTCCTCCAGGACTTCCTGCGCTCGAACGACGAACTGGGCCTGACCAGCCCGCCGCCGACCGGGGCCGCGCACAACGCCCTGCCCGTACGCGAGGTGCATCTGCGGCGCGCGCTGCTGTCGATCCGGAGTCACCACGGATCGGTGGCGGAGTACCTCCTCGCGCACGGCGCGCAGGTGTCGGAGCTCGCCGCGGCGCGGCGGATCCCGGCCTGAACGAGCAGCCGGGCAGGGGCCGTTGAGTCCTCCGAACGAGCCCCCGCCCGGTGCTGCGCCGAGCGCCTCCGATCCGTACCGCCCCTGGTTGCGTGCTACGCGGCGCCCAGCGCCTGCCGCAGCGCCTCGGCCGCCTCCGCCGTCGCCTCCCGGAAGCGGCGGCCGATGCCGAGGTAGCTGGCGTAGCCGTGGATGAGGTCCGGCTGCCGGCTCAGGCGCACCGTCACCCCGGCCGTCTTCAGCGCCTCGGCGTACGCCTCGCCCTCGTCCCGCAGCGGGTCGAAGCCCGCGGTGCCGACGTACGTGGGCGGAAGCCCGGACAGGTCGGCGGCGAGCAGAGGCGACAGGCGCGGGTCCGTCCGGTCGGCCGGCGCGGGCGCGTAGCGGTCCAGGAACCAGTCCATGTCCGCGCTGGTCAGGAAGAAACCGTCGGCGAACAGTTCGCGCGAGGGCCGCCGGACGGAGGCGTCGACCGCCGGGTACAGCAGCAACTGGAACACCGGCGCCGGACCGCCCCGCCGCACCGCCGCCTGTGCGGTGACGGCCGCCAGGTTCCCGCCCGCGCTGTCGCCGCCGATCGCGATCCGCTCCGGATCCGCGCCCAGGTCGGCCGCCTTGGCGTACGCGAAGTCGAACGCGGCCAGCGCGTCGTCCGCAGCCGCCGGGAACGCGTGCTCGGGCGCGCGCCGGTACTCCACCGACAGCACCCGCACCTGCGCCCGCTGCGCCAGGAACCGCACCACGTGATCATGGCTGGCCCGACTGCCGACCACCCAGCCCCCGCCGTGCAGGTACACCAGCAGCCCGGAACCCGCCGCCAGCCCGCCCGGCGTGTACAGCGTGGCCGCCAACTCGCCGTACTCCTGCGGGATTCCGACGCTCCGGACGGCGACCGGCTGGATCGTCGCCCCGCCCACCAGGTACCGCGCGTGCTCCATCGCCTCCCGCGACGGCCCGACCCCGGCGGGCAGCACCAGGGCCGCCTTCGACAGGCGCTGCAACTTGAGGATCAACTGCGCGTCCAGCGACAGCACTTGACCGTCCCGTACCACCGGCGCGCCCGCGATCGCCCGCCGCAGCCCCTCCGGCAGCGCATACGCGCCCCGGACGACCGCGGCCTGGATCCGGACAGGGAAGGGAATCGTCATCTCTGCTGCCTCCTGGAGCCTCACCCGGAGCCCTCGACCGGGGACTCGGACCGGGAGCCCATGATGGGCCCGACCCACCCCAGACGGAAGCCCCCCTCGACGCCCCCTTCACCCACCCTCGACCGCCGACGCCCTCTCCGGCAAGAAATATGTAGACCGGTCTACAGTTTCTCCATCGCCGCCATCACCGCCATCTCCACCGCCTCCATCAGCACAGGAAGTCGGCCAGACCGACTTCCTGTGCGCACACCACCCGGGTGGCGGCAAGGAATCAGTAGACCGACCGACATATTTTTCCCGAACGCCCCACCCACATCCACGCCCCCACCCACCCTTGCGCTGCCGCCCTTCGGTCGGAGTCGGCGACGGGCCCTCGACATGGGCGGGCGACTTTCTTCAGGAATCTTTCCGCGCCCGACCGGCCTGACCAGCCCGACGAGTCAGCCCGTCAGCCCGTCAGCCGGCCCGGCTCGTCGGCGAGCGCCGGTCCTCGGCGTCGAACGCCACCAGGGAGCGCGCTCCGGGTCCGAGGGCGGCTTCCAGCGCGCGTAGGACGTCACCGTCCAATCCCCCCACCGCCTCCGCGAGTTCCTCCGCCACGTCCCGGGTGAGCTCCGCCGCCACGACGTCCTCGGGCGCGCGCGGACCGAGCTTGCTGACGGCAGCTGCCGCGCGGGCGGGGGTGAAAAGTGCCGCGGCCTGGACCAGGAGCCAGGCGGGGACCCCGGCCGCGCCCTGCGGCGGCGGCAGGTACGGGCGGGCGCCATCGTAGCGCTCGTCCTCGGCGAAGGCCTGCTGCTTCACCTTCACCACCGGACGCGCGCCGACCCCCTCGGGGCCCGTCTCCCGCCAGGTGCCGGCGGGTTTGAGGACGTAGCCCTCGGCGAGGTTGTCGGCGAGTTCGGGGAGCCCGAGGAGCGCGGGGACCAGGGTGGGGAAGGCGGCCGGCAGTTCCTGGAGCACGGTGAGCGCGCCGCGCCCGATCGAGGGGGCGCAGCCGAGGCCGGCGGCGCCGGCAGCGTCACGCAGAGCACGGTCGGAGATCCAGAACCGGCCCTCCGCGGTGTCGACGGTGGCGTCGAAGAGCAGCCACTCCAACCCCGGCGCGTACCAGACGCCGGTCTGCACGGGCTCGACCCCGGCGACGGCGGACACATCGGGGTGCGGGTAGCACCCGCCGGCCAGTTCACCGTAAACAGTCACCACAGCGCCCGCGCCCCCACCTGCACCCCCGCCCGCCACCTCGCGCACCGCCGAGGCGAACCGGGCGGCCGCCACCGCCAGCGCCGGCCAGACCCGGCTGACGCCGAAGAAGCCGTCCAGCGCGTCCTCGCCCAGGAGCTCCCGCCGCTTGGCCGGACGGACCGCACCCCCCTCGCAGACCACGGCGAAGTGCGCCCCGTGCACCTTCTCCACGGCGACCCACTCCCGGTTCCCGGAGGCAGAGAGCCTGCCCCTCGCCGAGATCTTGGGGTACGGCCGCAACGCGGAGCCTTCGAACCTGGTGTCAGCCACACCCGAAATCATCACCGCGAGCCCCACCCCCGGACAACGGAGTTTCACCTCCCACCACAACCCCGCTACGCACAGCCCCCCGCCGTCGCAGAGCGCCCGCACCAGATAAGCCACCACAGGCCGGTGGGCCTCGACGCAACGTCGAGGCCCACCGGCCTGTCTACAGGCTGTTCACGTTCTTCGGATCGGTTCAGCTCGCCCCACGGCGAGCGCCATCAGGGCGCGTGCTGCTCGTAGTTGAGGCTCCACTGCTGGTTGGCCTGCAGACCGGGGCAGTTCCAGATCCCGAGCCGGGTGCCCTGCTCGGTGGCCCATCCGGGCAGTTCGAGGCAGCGGCCGCCGGGGTTGTCCGCAGTGACGGTGGCGGGGAGGTAGATCCGGCCGACCGAGGAACTGCCGAGCCGGAAGTTCACCTACCTCCTGAACGGCTCCAAGGCACCGCCCACCATCACGACCGAGTCGATCAACGACGACGCGGTCACCTACTCCGCGAGCGTCCAGATCTTCGACGGCCTGGGACGGCCGCGGCAGACCCAGAGCACCAGCGCCGCCAAGCCGACCGGGCGCCTGATCACCGACACCGTCTACGACACCCACGGCTGGGTGATCAAGACCTCGGACCCGTACTACGAACAGGGGTCATTCCCCACCAACTCCGTCTTCGTCCCGGCAGCAGACGGCCAGGTCCCGGGCCAGACGTGGAACACCTACGACGGAAACGGGCGCGTCGTGCGCTCGGAGTTCCGCTCCTACGGGAACCTCCAGTGGGCCACCAGCACCGCCTACCCTGGCGCTGACCGCACCGACGTCACCCCTCCCTCGGGCTCCACGCCAACCTCGACCGTGACGGATGCCCGAGGCCGCACCACCGCTCTGGGGCAGTACCGGACGGCAACTGCAACCGGGAACCTGGCCGACGCGGACGTCACCAGCTACGGATACACGCCGACCGGTCTCACCACGTCCCGGACCGACAGCAGCGGCAACGCCTGGAACTACTCCTACGACCTGCTCGGGCGTCAGACCTCGGCCTCCGACCCGGACACCGGAGTGACCCGGACGTTCTACGACGTCAACTCGCGCGTCGACCACACCCTCGACGCCAAGAACAACACCCTCTCCTACACCTACGACCTGCTCGGCCGTAAGACCGGCACGTTCAACGGTGCCGTGGCACCAGCGAACCAGCTGGCCTCCTGGAGCTACGACACCCTCGTCAAGGGCCAGCCCACCTCCTCCACCCGCTACGTCGGCGGCGCAGGCGGCACCGCCTATACCAAGGCCGTCACCGACTACGACACCGCCTACCGTCCTCTCGGCTCATCGATCACCATCCCGTCCGCCGAGGGCGCACTCGCCGGTACCTACACGACGACCAACACCTACAGCCCGGTCATCGGCTCCCTGAAGACGGTCAGTGTCCCCGCCGCCGGCGGCCTGCCGGCCGAAACCGTCAGCTACGGCCGGACCATCACCGGCCTGCTCACCGCGGCCGCCAGCCTCAGCAAGGCCGTCATCGCCAAGGTCGAGTACGACGCCCTTGCACGCCCGGTGCGTACGACGGTCGGTCAGTACGGCAAGCAGGTCGTCTCCACCCAGCAGTACGACTGGGCCACCGGACGGGTCATCAACAACTTCACCGACCGCCAGGTCGGAACTGTCTCGGTCGACCAGACCAGCTACACCTACACCCAGTCCGGCCAGATCACCTCGGCCACCACCATCCAGGACGCCTCGGCGACCGACACCCAGTGCTTCACCTATGACCACCTCCGCCGGCTGACCGGCGCCTGGACCGACACCGCGGGCACCTTCACCACCGCCGACTGGACCGACTCCTCGGGCGAGGTCCACGGCACCGGCAGTTCCACCACCGTGCCCGGCGTCGGCGGCTGCAACAACGCGAACGGCCCGGCCACCGTCAACCCCGGTGGACGGACCGTCGGCGGACCGGCGCCCTACTGGAACACCTACACCTACGACGCGACCGGCAACCGCACCGGCCTCGTGCAGCACGACATCACCGGCAACAGCCTCAACGACATCACCACGGCCCAGACCTTCGGAGCCGCCAAGAGCACCAACTCCCCGACCAGCGCCCCCAACACCGGCGGCGGAACCGGCGGGCCCCACGCCCTGCTCACCTCGACCACCAGCGGGCCGGCAGGTACCAAGGCCGTCAGCTACCAGTACGACGCCAAGGGCAACACCACCGCCATCACGGACACCGGCGGTACCACCACCCTGGCCTGGAACGGCGAGGACAAGCTCGACTCCGTCACCAAGACCGGCCAGGCCGCCGCCACCACCTACCTGTACGACGCCGACGGCAACCAACTCATCCGCCGCAACCCCGGCAAGACCACGCTCAACCTGCCCACCGACGAGCTCACCCTCGACACGGCCAGCGGATCCACGAGCAACGTCCGCTCCATCACCGCCCCTGGCGGACTGACCTACACCCGCGTCACCGCCGCCATCGGCGGAGGCAGCGTCCTGATCCAGGCCGCCGACCCGCACGGCACCAGCGGCCTCCAGGTCAACACCAACGCGACCCAGACCGTCACCCGCCGCCCCACCGACCCGTTCGGCAACCCCCGCGGCACCCAGCCCTCCGCTAATCAGTGGGCCGGCACCAAGGGCTTCGTCGGCGGCAGCAAGGACGACACCACCGGACTCACCAACCTCGGCGCCCGCCAGTACGACCCCATCCGCGGACGCTTCATCAGCCCCGACCCCATCCTCGACACAGCCGACCCCCAACAGTGGAACGGCTACGCCTACAGCAACAACAACCCCGTCAACCTCTCCGACCCCAGCGGCCTTCGCCCTGAGGGCAAGTGCAGCGGAAACTGCGCCAACGTCGACGGCAGCATCGACCTCTGGGCAGGCGGCCCCGGCAACTACCAATACGCCAACATCAAGGTGGCGGAGGACAAAGACGACTACGTCATCACCACCCAGTACATCAACTTCAGCCACCCGGCCGCATCCGCCATTGCCCAGGACCGGGTCGCGAAGCCGAAAGAGGCCAAGCCCACCTGTTACTACGCCATGGGGGCCAAGTACAACTGCGGGCCAGACGTGTCCACGTCGCCGAACTGGAACTACCCGTCGACCTACATGAAAATCGACAGGGGAAAACTGGAAAGCTGGCAGAAGGTCTTCGTCGGCGCAGTCGGGATCATCAGCCTCGCATTCATCGCCGCTCCTATTGCCGTCGAAGCGGCCCCGGCTTGCCTCGCAGCCATCATCGAGTGCGGTGCCCTGGTCGCTGACGTTGCTTCGGGAGAAGCTGCGGCAGGCAGCACGGCCCTCGCCGGCGCGGGAATAGCCACAACCGCAACAGCGGCGCGGATGCTGGCTTGCGGCGGTCGAAAAAACAGCTTCACACCCGACACACCAGTTCTCCTCGCCGACGGAACTTCCAAGCCCATCAGCGAAGTAAAGCCCGGGGACAAGGTCGTCGCCACCGATCCGGAATCCGGCAGCACAAACGCCGAACCGGTAACCAACACCATCACAGGATCAGACGACCGTGACTTCACTGATCTGACAGTCGCAGATCTGGCCGATCCCACCAAGACCTCAACCATCACCTCCACCCAAGGGCACCCTTACTGGGATGAAACCACCCGACGCTGGACCGAAGCAGGAGACGTCAAGACCAGCGAGCAACTGCTGACTGCAGACAGAAAGACCGTCTCCGTTCTCCAGGTCAGCACCTACCACACCAATCCCCAATCGACCTACAACCTCACCGTCGCCAACCTCCACACGTACTATGTGCTGGCTGGCAATACGCCGGTGCTGGTGCACAATGACGATGGCGATGATTACAACCAGGCGATGAATAAGGCACTGGCATGGCTTGAGCAGCGTGGATTCAAGGCCGAAAGGCCTACAATCGGCAAATTTGGCACAATTCAAGGCAAGCCGATCGGCACGCAGACCAGTGATGGAAAGACGGGATTCAGGATCGAGTTCGACGAGCGCAATGGCGCTCATATCAATGTCTGGAGTGGAAAGGAAAAGGGGCCACACTTTAATTTCGATGCTACCGAGTCAACTGTAACGAAAATCCAAGGCCGTTTCGGATGTGGATGATGACTGAAAATTACTGGGCGAATACCGTATACGGGGCCCCGCCGCTTGAGGGCCTGGAGCGTTGTGATGATTCGGCCATCTTCAACTGGCTAAGTCTTCAATTTCCGGCCATTGGAACGAAGATTGACTGGGCTCGCGTGCCAGGCAGGCATGCGCACTGGCGAATTGCCGATGAAATGCAGCTAGCTGCAATGGCGACCAAGGAAGTATGTCTGCGTGCCCTCCCGGATTCGGTGGTTGAGCACGTCGGAGATGGCCTCTCTCCCTATGGGGTGCGTTTCACGAACGCCATCTGCGCTTCGATTGTTGCCGAGTTGCTCGAAATTCCTGAGCACCACTATTTCCTTGCCGTGGATCGATCATGGATTGTAGTCGTTAGTACCGAAGGGGATCTCGACATCGTCGATCAGCTTCGTTTTGAAAATGATCAGCTTGGAGATCCTGGTGATCAATCGGGTGGTGTTTGAGTAACCTGGTATGGGTGACTGCTCGAACGCGGGTGCGGGCGGCGGGGAGGGCGCGGAAGAGCTGGCGCCTCGGTTGGGGATTCGGGTCGCGCGGCGAGCTGGCGCGGCTTGTATCAAGTGTCTAATATCGAGCGCCATGTAGAACTCATCGCGGCCTGCGCTATTCGACACCCGAAGTGGGCGACAATGTGTCGTCAAGAGCGGTTGGAGTAGCTTCAGATCATTGCCACCTCCTATTTCTCGGATGACGCAGGGCTGGGATTCTTTGAGTCGCTGCTCGGCGAGTAGGATGGAAAGTCAGAGGCCCCACCGGATTTGTTTCCGGTGGGGCCTCTGGGGTGTCTGACGGCAGTAGTTGACGGCAACGTCAGCGGACGGGTGCTGCACAAAGCGGCGGTTCGACGCCGTCGTCGGGTCGGGTGGCGGGCTCGTCGGGGTTGCGAAGGGCGTTGCCGAGGAGGTCGATGGCGTCGCGCTGGAGGCGGAGCCGGACGTGGGCGTACACCGTCGCGGTCACCCCGATGTGGGCATGACCCAACAGTTCCTTGATGACCACGAGTTCGACGCCCTGTTCCAGGAGGAGGGTGGCCGCCGACTGGCGGAGGTCGTGGAAGCGGATGCGGCGGAGCCTGGCCCGGCGGAGCAGTGCGGTGAAGTGGCGGGTGAGGGTAGCTCCCTCGATCGGGGCGCCGTTGGGCCGGGTGAAGACGTAGCCGCTGTCCTTCCAGTCCGCGCCCGCCGCTTGGCGTTCCTGGCGCTGCTGGTCGCGGTGCTGTGCGAGGGAGCGCAGGCATGGGGTAGGCAGTGCGATGCGCCGCTCCGAACTCTGGGTCTTGGTCGGCAGGGCGATCAGGCCGCCGGAGTTGGTGCGCTGGAGGGTTCGGCGGATGCTGGCGGTTCCGCCGGCCAGGTCGAGGTCTTTCCAGCGCAGGCCGAGGAGTTCGCCCTTGCGGAGCCCGGTTCGCAGAGCGAGTTCGAACAGTGCGTGCCGCCGGTGGCCGTGGGTAGCGGCGAGGAACGCGCGGGCTTCCTGCGCGGTGAGGGGTTCGAAGCGGCGGGGTCGGGGTGTGCCCATGCGGACGTTGTGGGGGATCTCCTCCTCTCGGACGGCATGTTCCAGGGCGGACTTGAGGACGGAGTGGACGTAGGCGAGGCTCAGCGGGGAGAGCCGCTTGCCGCAGCACGTACCAATGGCGCAGAAGCGGGGCTGGTCGCGGGCGGCGTCGAGGCCACGGGCGCAGCGCTGGCGGGTGGTGCGGCACTGGCCCTCGCGAGATGGGTGCAATCCAGGGCCACGGTCCAGCAGTCGGCTCGGGCAGGGTGTCGTCGGACGGCGGGGGGACATCGCACTGCCGTATGGGTTGTCCTCGAACCGAAGATCGGTGAGCCCGGGCGGGGTTCAGGGTTCGTGTATCTACGGCGTCGAAAGAACCGCCAGCAGGCGCCCGGAGTCGAAGGCGCGGCCGGTGTGGGCTCCGATGCGCTGCAGGGCGGGCAGGGCCGGCGGGCGGCCAACTCTGCGCAAAGGTGGGGGGGCTTGCGCAAGGGCGGGCGGGTGGAGGTGGGGGTGTCCGGGCGGGGGGTGGGGGCGGCGTGGCGGGTGCGACCTGGGGTGGAGGGGGTTAGGTCGTGGGCAGGACGCGGTGGGGGTGGGGGCGGGCCTAGCGTGGCGGTATGTCGACAACTTCTCGGTGGCGGAGTGCTGTTCTGCTCGCCGTGCCCATTGCCGTCCTGCTTTCGTTGGCCGGTCCGCAGGCCGCGCTGGCGGCTTCCCCGACGGCCGGAACGCTCTCGTTGAGTGCGGCGACGGAGGTGCCGCAGGTACCGCAGGTGCCCGCGCCGACCACGCGACGGACGATCGGTGCCACGTCGGTGCACCTGGTGGACAAGGCCCGGCACGACCCCTGGCGGGCGGACGCCGCGAGCCGCGAGCTGATGGCCACCCTCTGGTACCCGGCGCAGCCCGCGCGCGGGGAGCACGGGGAGCCCGGGGAGCAACTGCCGTACATCTCGCCCGAGGTGTCGTCCGCGCTGTTCGGCACCCCGGCTGTCAGCGAGGTGCGGACGGGCGTGAAGGCCCGTACGGTGCCCGCGCCCGGGCGGCACCCGGTGGTGGTGCTCTCCCCCGGTTACGGCTACAGCCGCACCTCGCTCACCGCCCTAGCCGAGGACCTCGCGGCCAGGGGCTACGTGGTGGCCGCGCTGGACCACACGTACGAGACGGTCGTGCAGTTCCCCGACGGGCGGGTGGAGACCTGCCTGATCTGCGATCACGTGGACGACCAGCGGGCGGCCGAGGTCACCCGCAGCCGGGCGAAGGACATCAGTTTCCTGATCGACCAGTTGACCGCGCCTGGGCCCGGGCTCGTCCGCGGGTTGCAGGTCGACCGCTCCCGGATCGGCGCGGCCGGCCACTCGATCGGCGGCGCGAGCGCCGTCGAGGCGATGAGCGAGGACCGGCGGATCCGCGCCGCCGCCAACCTGGACGGCGACTTCTTCGCCCCGCTGCCCGCCGACGGCCTCGCCCGCCCGGTGCTGCTGCTCGGCGCCCAGCGGCACGCCGGCAGGCCCGCGACGGCCAACTGGGACGAGACCTGGCAGCACCTGACCGGCTGGAAGCGCTGGCTGGACCTGCCGGAGGCCGGCCACCTGTCGTTCTGCGACATGCACTGGCTGGTGGACTCCCTCGGCGTCCGCGACCAGTTGCCGCCCGACACCACCCCGGAGCAGTACGGCACCATCAAGGGCGACCGTGCCCTCGCGGCCACCCGGGCGTACCTCGGCGCGTTCTTCGACCGGCACCTGCTCAACCGCCCGAGTCGACTGCTGGACGGCCCCTCGGCGGCCTTCCCGGAGGTCCGCTTCGCCAAGTAGCAGGTGGCGATTGGCGAGTAGCGAGCGGCAAGTGAGGAGTGGCAAGTGGGCCGCCGACCGCACGGCGGCGGCCCGGGGCGCCCGATCAGGTGATTCGGCCACCGCAGGGCTGTGACCTGCGGCGGATCGGGGCAGTCCTCCGGCGCAGCCGCCATCCGCGGCGGCTCCCCGGACACTCTGGAGTGACGACATGCGACGGATCAGCAAGGCGCTCGGCGCGGTGGCCCTGGCCGCGGCGGTGGCAGTGGCGGTGCCCGGTTCGGCCCAGGCGGCCACCGGTCAGCTGCGGGTCGGGTTCAAGACCTACAACAACCCCTCGGGCTGCTACCAGAGCGACATCTGGCCCCTCATCGTCGAGAACCTCACCGACAAGCCCGCCGACGTCCACGATCGGCCGGGCTGCGAGGGGCCCGTCATCGGTGTGGTGAACCCGGGCGAGACCAAGACGTTCGAGTTCGGCGCGAGCGTGAGAATCGCCTGACCCTCCGGACGGTGAAGAGGCCGGTCGATCCGACGTGACGTCGGGGCGGTCGGCCTCTTCGGTTCGCTGCCGTCGCCAGGGCGCGCAACGGGATGACGTGTTCATGCGAATGGGTCGATACGCAGGTGGACTGCAAGGGAACTGTCTGCGGAGCCCCATCCCCACCAAGGAGGTTTCCTCGTGAAACGACTGCTCTTCGTCGCCGGCATGGCCACCGCCGTCCTGAGCCTGACCGGTGTCGGCGCCGCCGGTGCGGCCGACGGGAGCGCGCACGGCGTCCCCAGCAAGCGGGCCGGTGAAGTGATCCGGTGCGATGAGGTGAACGCCAACGGGCCGAACGTGATGGGCCGCTCCTGCGACAGCACCGCCTGGGGGCCGCTGAGCGACTTCGTCGTCATGGACCGGACGTCACGCGCCGGGTACGAGTGTCAGAGCGGCTGGGCCGAGGGCTCGCTGTGGGTGAACGGGCAGGGCTGTCGCCCCATCCCCGCGTGATCGGCGGTCGGCTCCGGGCCCCGCGTGGGCGGCACCCCATCGCCCACTGAAGAACCGGAACGGCCGGTCGACTGTCGAGTCGACCGGCCGTCCGTGTGTGGCGAACCGGCACAATCCCAGACGAAGGAAGCCGTCGCCCATCTGAACCGACTGCCACGGTGAGCTCCCTGCGACAGGAGCGCCGGGTCAGCCGGCCAGGGTGTCTTTCAGCCAGGGCGCGATCGCGGCCATCGCCTCGCCGAAGCGCGAGATGGCGCAGTGGCCGGTGTCCGGGATCAGTTCGACCCGGGTGTCCCGGCGACCCTTGAACACCAGGGTGTCGTCCAGTGGGACGTGGACGTCCTCGGTGCCGTTGACCACCAGCATCGGCCCGTTGGTGTCCTGGTCCAGCAGCGGGCGCAGGTCGAACGCCGCGAAGGCGTTCTCCAGCTCGGCCCCACTCGGCGCGGCGTCGAAGCCCAGGGCGTTGCCGACGATGCCGTCCATGCCGAAGGCGAAGCCGCGACCGGGAGCGAAGGAGCGCTCCACCGGGCCGCCGAGCACCACGGAGGCGTCCACCGACCCGGTCAGTCCGGTCCGGGCGGAGTAGTAGCCGCCCATCGAGATGCCGAAGTGGCCGACCTTTCCGCTGCCGGCCGCGCGGGCGAAGGAGACCAGTCCGGCGATCACCTCGGCCCCGCCGTCCGGGGTCATCGGCAGGTGGGCGGTCTCGCCGGTGCCGGGGAGGTCGAACAGCAGCAGCCGCGCCGGCAGGGTGAACGCGAGCTGCTCCCACATGCCGTGCAGGTCGGTCTTCCAGGAGTCCACGCCGCCGCTGGCCAGCACGACCGGCGCGTCGGCGGGCAGGCCGGGGGCGGCCATCAGGTGGATCGGCAGGGTGGCGGTGCCGCCGCGGTACGGGACGGTGAGCGTGCGGCGCTCGAACTCCACCGGGAAGCCGGGGGCCGCGAGGACGTACTGCTCGACCTGGCGGGCGAGCGCGGTTCGCTTCGGGTCGTCGGCGAGCGAGGGGAACTTGGCCCAGCCGTACGCCTGCGCGGCCAGACGGTGGCGCCCGGCCTCGGCGTGCCGGGCGGCGAGGGCGGACCACTCGTGCACCCAGCTGCCGGGCCGGTCGGGCCACATCTCGGTGACGGCGGCACGGACGGCGTCCACCTCGTCGACGGGGAGGCCGAGGGTCATCTGCGGGTAACGCTCGACGAACAGGTCCTGCGGGTCCAGGGGCCAGGTGAAGGACATAGTGGTGCCTCCTGCTGCACTTAAAGCCGGGACGCTTGCATTAACGACTATGCGCCCGAGCAGCACCTAATGCAAGCGCTCTTGCGTTAATGTGGTGGCCGAGGTGATCAACACATGACCGACGAAGAGCCGGAGCCAGCGCAGAAGCCGGCGCAGGAGCCAGCGCCGGAGCCGATCCGCCGCCGCCCGGGCGGCCGTGCCGCGCGCGTCCGCCAGGCCGTCCTGACGGCCGCCACGGAGCTGCTGGCCGAGGAGGGCATCGACCGGCTCAGCATCGCCGGGGTCGCGGCCCGCGCAGGGGTCAACGAGACTACGGTGTACCGGCGTTGGGGCAGCCGGGAGAAGCTCGTGCTGGACGCCATGCTCACCGGCAGCAACGAGGGCGTCCCCGTCCCCGACACCGGAGCCGTCCGCACCGACCTGGCCGCCTTCGCCCGCGCGCTGGCCGAGTACCTCGCCACCCCGACCGGCCGTTCCGTCGCCCGGGCGGCCGCGCTCAGCTCCGACGACCCCGACCTCGCCGAGGCCTGGCAGACCTTCTGGCAGTCCCGCCTCGACCAGGCCGGCGTCATCGTCAGCCGGGCCGTCGAACGCGGGGAACTTCCGACGGGCACCGACACGGCCCTGGCCCTGGAACTGCTCTGCGCCCCGCTCCAGACCCGCTGCCTGCTCGGCCACCGCCCGATCGAGCCGGATCTGCCGGAGCGCCTGACGGACATGGTGCTGAACGGCCTCCGAGGGACGACCTGAGAGGGACGGCCTGAAAGGGAGGAGCCAGGGAACCGCCCCGCGGCAAGGTGGTGTCAGCGAGGAGTCTCCGTTGCTGCGGGAGGCATCAGGCAGGGGGTATTGACCAGGAAGAGGAGAAGTCCTCCCTTCGTGGTCTCGACAGTGATCAGGTACCGGCTCGATGCCTGGGATGCGTCGAGGACTGTGTCCACCTTGCCGTTGGCGCTCTCCCGGTAGCCGTCGATCTTGAAGCCCTGCTGTTCGAGCATCGTGCGGACCTTGCGGACGGCCTCAGGATGCTGTTCGAGCGGGGTGGAGCTGTAGACCGCGTACGACAGCTTGTACCGGCCGTCCTCCCGGACCTCGTCGTTCCTGCCGACACAGTCGGTGAAGAGCGGCTCGACGCTGCCGGGGTCGAGGGCTGCTCCGGCGGTCTGCGCCGTGTCCTCGGTCATGTGCTTGGCCCAGTCCTGGGCGTCCTGGCGGGCCTTGACGGGGAGAGGATCGTTGGGGCCTGGCGTGGACGCGCATCCTCCGAGGATCAGTGACAGGCAGGGCGCCAGCGCGGCAGCGCCCAGACGTCGGGCTCCGACACGGCGTGCGGCCACCGACCAACCCGTCAGCTGGCTGACAGCCGTGTGACTGGCAGTAGCGACTGCCTGACAAGGCTTCGCGAAGTCCTCGCCGATGGCCCGCGCCACACCTGCGGACTTGTACATCTCGCCCGGGTCAACCTTGAGATCGCCCACTGGCTCCCCCTCCCAACAACCTTCGGTCAGCAAGCAGCCTATTTCTGTGATCGACCGGTCTCTATCCGCAGAGATACTCATCCGAAATCAGATGATTGGTCCTGTTCTAGCAAAACGAGGCCTTTGCGTCGCTTCTGTGGCTGCGCCGGCCTACGTCGTCCGCACCCAGTTCCGGCGCGTGCCGGCGCCGTGGACCGGTGCGATCTGGCGGCCGTCGGCGACCAACCGCCACGCCGCCGCCCAACCCGACGGCGCAAAACCAAGCTCTCGACATCCGGCCCCCACCGGCCGTCTCGAACAAGCGACCTGAACAAACACGGGGACGGTCACTGGGCCCACAAGCGCCGAGACGGCGTCTCCGGACAACAGAACGGCCGGTCGACTGTTGGGTCGACCGGCCGTTCACATGTGCGCGAGGGGGGAGTTGAACCCCCACGCCCTTTCGGGCACTGGAACCTGAATCCAGCGCGTCTGCCTATTCCGCCACCCGCGCATCTGGGTGATGTGGAATAGCTTAGCCCATCCGCGGGGGTGCTCCGAACCAGGTGGGAGGGTCAGGAGGCGAGCTGCTCGATGATCCAGTCGACCAGCACGCGGGAGACGTGGCTGTGCTCGGTGTTGGCGTCGTCGAACTTCACGGCGTTCAGGTGTCCGGCCTCCAGAGCGGCGTCGGTGATCGCGGCGGCCGGGTCGACGTCCCACTTCACCGGGTCGAAGGCCAGGGCCGCCGCGCTGACGGCCGGCACGAAGGTGCCGCTGCGGTAGTCCTCGGAGATCTTCGCCTTGAGCGCGTCCGCGACCTTGCCGAAGGAGTCCAGGGTGCCACCGGGCACGGCGTCCAGCGCCGGGACGTCGCTGGTGGTGCTGCGGCGCACGGCCAGGCCGAGGTGCATGCCGCCGATCCGCTGCTCCTCGCCCTTGTTCGGCTGGAAGCGGGCCGTGGCACTGGCGATCAAGGCCTGCCAGTCGAACGCCACCTCGCCCGCCGGCAGCGGGAGACCGGCCCCGTCCCGCCGGCCGTTGGAGACGCCGAGCTTGCGCGGGATCTGCGGGAAGTTGCCGACCTGGTCGAGGTCGGCGAGGAACTCCTTGCGCAGGTCGCTGGAGGTGGCCACCGGGCCGGAGTACTTGGCGTTCTCGACCCACGCCCAGAGCAGCTGCTGAGCAGCGGGACTGCGGATCAGTTCGGCCTGCTTGACGCCGTCCGGCCCGGCCGGGGTGTAGTCCTCGAAGAAGTACGCCATCTGCTGGAGGATCAGCGGGATCCAGGCACCGTTGTGCGGGGAGTCGAAGGACAGGTACGTCGCCGTCTCGTGGTCCACGGTCGCGGACTCCAGCTTGGCGAGCGCGTAGCGGGTGACGATGCCGCCCATGCTCACCCCGCCGACGGTCAGCCGCTCGTCGCCCTTGCGCTCCGCGATGGCCCGGAGGATGGCCGCGATCGCGACCTCGGCGTTGGCCTGGATGTGGGTGTGGCGCTCGGTGAAGCCGACCAGGACGATGTCGTAGCCCCGGCTGAGCAGTTGGTCGAAGAGGCCCGGCCCGCCGTCGGCGGCGGTGCTGAAGTAGGCGAAGAGGCCGGGGAGGTCGCTCGGGCCGTAGTTGAAGCCGTCCGCGAAGATGAAGGGCTTCCGCAGGCCGAACTTCGGGTTGGCGTAGTAGACCGCCGCCTGCCCGGTCGCCACCTGCCCCTTGTACGGCGAACCGGTCAGCTCCCACGTCACGTCGGCGTCGCGGCCGGCGGCCTCGCCGGACAGCGCGCTGGTGAACCAGACGCCGGGCGAGATCGAGTTGGCGATCTCCGCCAACTCGGCCTTGCTGGGCTCGGGCTGGCCCTGCTTGAGAGCCGTCAGAGCTACGTCGATACGGGCTTCTTGTGCCATGGGAGTACCGCCTCGGTCGATGCGAGCAGGTCATGTGCGCACAGTGATCGACCGTAGGGGTTCAGTTACTCGCGGCACCACCGACGCACCGGAACTGATCGAAATCGTTCGGGTGTGGCGGGGGATGACCGGTTAGAGCAGGAGCTCGCCGGCCCGGACGGCGGCGATGAAGGAGTCCCAGGAGGCGGCGGGGAAGACGAGGACCGGACCGTCGGGATCCTTGGAGTCACGCACCGGGACCGCGTCGGGAAGGAACCCGGGGGCCACCTCAATGCAGTTGCCACCGTCGTCGTGGCTGTAGCTGCTCTTGCGCCAGGCGAGGGCGACCTCGATGCAGTCGCCGCCGTTGTTGCCGCTGTAGCTGCTCTTGCGCCAGGTCAACACAGTTGCCCCCTTGGAGACTTACGCCGGGAAGTCGCCCTCACGGACGGCCGACACGAAGGCTTCCCAGGCGGCGGCCGGGAAAACGAGGGCCGGGCCGTGCGGGTCCTTGGAGTCACGCACTGGGACCGCGCCGGGAAGGAATCCGGGGGCTACCTCGATGCAGTTGCCGCCGTTGTCGCCGCTGTAGCTGCTCTTCTTCCAGGCGGCTGCGGCGAGCTCGTTGCTCATCATCCTTGAATCCCTTCAGCGCCTCGGCGATAAACCGAAGCGAGTCGCACTCTGACAGGCATTCGCCACGGAGCTGATCGAAGCGACGCTGATGCTTGGCCACACTGGCTGAATCACCGCTCAGATGCCCTCGATCGAGGCTCTCCGAGTAGACCAAGCGCTGCCCGTCCGGCAGCTCCAGCAACACCATAGCGGCGTTGATGCGAGCCCGACGACTCGAAAACGGCGCCACGTGAATGATGACGTTCGGGAGCTGGGACACCTTCAGCAAATGCTCCATCTGGCACCTCATCACACCAGGGCCGCCCACAACCATGCGGATGGTGCTCTCATCGAGAATGACGAGCAACAGCGGACCCTCCGGGGTGAGGAAGCGGCTCTGCCGACTGAGTCGCGCCCGGGTCTGCTCTTCGATCTCCTCCGGGTTCCCCGCCGCAGCGCCGTTGGCGAAGAGCGCATGCGCGTACTGCCGGCACTGCAACAGGCCGTACATCACGCCATCCTGGTACGCCCGCATCCCGACGGAGATGGCCTCCACGTCCACGTACTCCTGAAACCAATCCGGGTGCTCGATCGACGCGTTCCAGTCGACCCGCCCGTACAGCCGCGCCAGCAGGTCGCCGGTGTTCAACAGCCGCTCGATCTCCTCGACTTCCTCGACCGACGGCTTCCGCTTCCCGCCCTCGGTCCGCGAGATCACCGTCCGGTCGCAGTGCAGGAGCTTGCTCAGCTCCTCCTGCGTGTAGCCCGCCGACTCACGCGCGTAGCGAACCTCCGCGCCGAACATGATCGCGGAGCTCGCCGTCGTTCCCCGCTTGACCTTCCGCTGTGTCATCGCTGCCCCCACTTGTGCGTCACACGTCCCACACGCCGATTTGGCGTCACCGTACCTCCGCAGCCCCGACCATTGACACCGGAACGCAATCATTTGCATGCACAGCGTGATTGCGCACTACCTTCGCGCTCCCCCATCCGCCCCCTTGAGGTGCCCCGCCATGCTCAAAATCCGTACCGCCCACCGCCCCCGCCCGTTCGCGGCCCGCCTGGAATCCCGCACCGAATCCACCTCCATCGCAAGGCAGTTGCTCCGCGCCTACCTCGCCGCACTCCCCACCGGCGACCGCTACCGCGACACCGCCGAACTCCTCCTCGGCGAACTCTTCGCCAACGCCGTCCAGCACACCGCCGACGCCCCCACCGACTGCCTCATCGAAGTCCACTTCGCCCTCGCCAACGACCGCCTCCGGCTCGAAGTCCACGACGCCGGCACCGGCCGCCCCTCCCTCCACACCCCCACACCCGACGACGAACACGGACGCGGCGTCCTCCTCGTCAACGAACTCGCCGAGAAGTGGGGCTGCTGCCCCCGCGCCGGCGGCGTCGGCAAGTTCGTCTGGGCCCTGTGCGCCCCCGCACCCGCCCCCACGCCCGCCACCTTCCTCACTGTCTGAACAAGGTGCCCACCATGCGACTCCCCTTGACCGCCCGCCACCTGTTCGACACCGGCTCCACCCCCGCCGACACCTACGCCACCCTCGCCCGCCACACCCGCGAACCCCTCCGATCCGCCCGCGCCGTCTGCACCGCCCTCGGCATCCCCGCCGCCGAAACCCAACGCCGCCTCAACGACTGCTACGACGCCCTCCTCGCCACACCCCGCCCCGGCACCGAGAACGACACCGGCGAACTCCTCGAAGCCCTCGGCGTCTTCGACATCCCCAAAACCCCCGACGACCGCGACCTCGCCATCATCGAACTCCTCACCACCGCCATCGCCGCCCACGGCAACATCCGCGCCGGCCACCAACACGGCCTCACCCGCTGGTTCACCACCGGCAACCTCACCACCGCCTACCTCTCCCTCACCACCACCCACCCCCACCCCACCACCGGCAACCCCACCCACTACTGGACCACCCTCACCACCGCCGGCGAACTCCTCACCACCACCCCCACCCCCGACCCCCGCCTCAAACCCGCCCTCACCCACTGCCGCACCCAAGCCCGAGCCGCACGTTCCTGACGAAGCGGGCTGTGGCTTCACGTCCCACCGCCCCAACTCGTCCGAGACGCCCCATCGGAGAGATCCGACAGGCCGCCGCAGCCCAACTCGCTTGCGCCCCGGCAGACATCCCCGCCAATGTCCACCCGCCGACCGCCCAATGAGCATCTTCCAGCCTGAAATGGCCGGCCGCCCGGGTACGTATCTCGTTCACCAGGGTCAGGGCCTGCCACCAGGGCCGCAGTGGCCTGATTCTGCCTAGATGAATGATGCCAAGGGCTCGCTGGCGCGCATGACATGAAGCGAGGGAGTTCAGAGATCGGCATCGCGCCCCGGCTCAGTGATGCCGAGCTGGTCACCCTCCCCGTGATGCAGGCCCTTCTCGGCTTCACCTCCGAGCGCCGGTGGATCCGCCACGCCGATGCCCACCTGCGTCATCCCTTCCCGTACCTGCTCGGGCAGTCGGGCTACAACCGGCGGTTGCGCAAGGCCGTCGACCTGATCGCACAGGTCAACCGGCTGCTGGCGACCGACACTTCGCTGTGGACCGACACCGTGTGGGTCGTCGACTCCACACTGGTGGAGTGCGGGCGCTCCCGCGAGACGGCCAAGCGCTCCGACCTGGCCGGATGGGCCGAGTACGGCTACTGCGCCAGCCACTCCCGGTTCTTCTGAGGCCTGCGCCTGCACCTGGTGTGCACCCTGCACGGGCTGCCCGTCGCCTTCGCGCGGCGGTGGCGCGCGCGGGGACTGCTGGCCGAGTTCCACGACCGGATGGGGGGCATGGTCCGCGAGGACGCCGGCCGCGACCCGGAGCCGACCGCCGCGGTGATCGACGCGCGGTGCCTGCGCGCGGCGGCCACGGTGCCGGCGTCCTCACGCGGATACGACGGCGCGAAGAAGGTCCCCGGGCGCAGGTGACGGTGGGCTCGGCGTTCGGTTAGTCCGCGGCGACGCGGGTGCAGCGCGGCTCGACCGGGCGGCCGGTCATGCCGGCGCTGCTGTGCGGCGCCGGTGGCACATGGTGGTGCCGGGCGACCGCCACAACGGACGCCACCATGCCAACGGCCAGCAGGGCCACGGCCGTCAGGGTCGCACCGTCGGGGTGGACGAGCGACTGGCCGCGCAGCGCTTGCCAGGTCAGGACCGCCAGCACGCCCGCGTAGGTCCCGGTCGCCACCAGGACCAGGCGCAGGCGCGTCCGCTCGTCGGCCAACCGCGGGAACCTGCGGGACAGTGTGATCAGCAGCCAGGCGAAGAGCGGGATGGCCTGCAGCGCGTGCATGCCGACGAAGTGGGGGATGCGCAGGTCGCCGCCGGTGCTGCTCCAGCCGGTGATGGCGATGCCGGGCGAGTCGTCGGCGACGCCGACGCTGTGTGCCCCCACGATGCCCACGGCGGCCCCGCTGCGCATGGCACCGAGTTGGGCAGGGGTCGGGCTGGTCATGAGGAAGCCGAATGCCATGCCCACCAGTGCGAGGAGCAGGCCGAGCCGGACGGACCAGGTGGCCGCGCGGTCCCCGGTCCGCTCGCGGAACAACCTGGCCGCGATGCCGAGGTTGGCCAGCCACAAGGTGACGATCGAGGCGGCCATCGCGAACCAGAGGCCGGCGTCCAGCGGTGTGGCGACGTTGAAGTGGCTCTGCCTGCCGCGGAGCACCTGGCCAACGACGACCACCATCTCGATCACGTTGGCGGCGGCAATCGTCGTCCCGAGCCACCAGACCCAGCGGGGGGCCGTGCGGCCCAGGGACAGCATCCACGCGAGGGTCACCGAATAGATCGCGATGGAGAGGGAGAACTTGAAGGGCTTCAGCCAGATCGGCTCCCCGACCAGGATCCGGTCGTCGACCGCGAGGCCGACGGCGGATGCCAGGGCGAGGGCCGCCATGGCAGCGGCGAGCAGTACCAGCGGGCGGTGCCAGAGGCGGATCGTCATCATTTCCTCGGAGAGTGGACTGCACGGCGTTGCTCTACGCCACGCTGTGCTCGGAGTTGATTCACTGAACGCGGCTTCGGCCCGCTCCTGACTTCGCCGCAGGGTCTGCACAGCCCGACAGCCGATGCCGCGCACGTGGCGCTACCGGCTGAGCCGCGCCCGCCACCACTCGACGGTTGCCCCCAGCGCCTCGTCGATCGGGGTCGACACCTCGCCGAAGGTCGCGGTGTACGCCTGGGAGTCGAGCACGAACGGCCGGTCGAACTGGTACTGCACCTCCCGCAGTTCCCCGAGCGTGGGGTTGACCAGGCCGACCAGGTGGAGTGGCCACCAAGGAATCCGGCCGACCCTGGCCGGCGGCAGACCCGCCAGCCGGCACAGGTGCCGGACCGCCTCCCGGGTCGACAGCGGCGGGGCGGTGGGAACGTGCCAGGCGCGTCCCCACGCCCGCTCGTCGGTACCAAGCCGTACGAGCGCACGGGCGATGTCGGGGACATAGGTGAAGCTGTGCGGTGCGTCCGGGTTGCCGATCAGCCTGACTGCACGGCCGGCCAGGAGCGCGGGCATCATCCGCTGGGCGAGGTGGCCGGCCTCGGTGACGCCGGGCCCGAAGAAGTCCGAGGCGCGCGCCTCCGCGACGCGGATCCGGCCGGCCTGGTGCCGGGCCAACGCGTCGCGCCACATGCCGATGCGGACCCGGGCCTTGGTGCCGGTGCCTGCGAGCGGCAGGTCCTCCGTGATGGGGGCGTCGACGGGGCCGTAGCCGTACAGGTTGCCCATCGTCACCAGCACCGAGCCGGCGGCCTCGGCCGCGTCGAGGAGGGCGTTCGAGATCGGCGGCCAGTCGGTGGGCCACCGGTGGTACAGCGGGCTCGCGCAGTTGTAGATCACCTCGGCGCCCTTGGTGGCTTGCCGGAGTGACGCCGTGTCAGTGACGTCGAGCGCCGTACTCCCGTCGCCGCCGGAGCGACTCAGGACGACGACCTCGTGCCCCTGTTCGTCGAGCAGTCGCGCCGTGGTGGCGCCGACGGGGCCCTTGCCGATGACGATGTGCCGTGCCATGCAGGTCCTCCTGGAGAATTGAGAGAGCAGTGCTCTCTTCGTTGAGGAGTGTTCGCGCAGTGGCGGGGAGAAGTCAAGAGCAGTGCTCTCTCTTGTGTGCACTGCTCTCGAATGAGAGGATGAACGGCATGACGGCATCGCAGACCGCGCGGCAGCTGGCCCGCGCCGAGCTCACTCGCGCGATCAAGGAAGCCGCCACTCGCCAGCTCGCCGAGACCGGGGCGGCCGCACTGTCGCTCCGCGCGGTGGCGCGTGACCTGGGCCTGGCCTCCTCGGCGCTGTACCGCTACTTCCCCAGCCGGGACGCACTGCTCACCGCGCTGATCATCGACGCGTTCAACGCGGTCGGAGCGGCCGCGGAGTCAGGGGCGGCGTCCGCCGCTCCCGCCGATCCGGGCGCCCGGTGGCTTGCCGCATGCCGGGCGGTCCGCCAGTGGGCCCTGGCCCACCCGCACGAGTTCGCCCTGGTCTACGGCTCGCCCGTCCCCGGCTACCAGGCCCCCACCGACACGGTCGACCCCGCCACCCGGGTCACCCGCCTGATGGCCGGTCTCGTCGTCGAGGCACACGCCTCGGGCCTCCTGCGACCCCCCACGCAGCCGCTCCCCGGGCCGAGGCTCGTCGCCCAGCAGGTGCTCGACAGCGCGGGAGGGGCACCGGCCGAACCGTACGCGGACCTGGTGGAACGGTCGCTCACCCTGTGGATCTCCCTGATCGGCACGATCAGCTTCGAGCTGTTCGGTCACCTGAACGAGGTGATCACGGACTACCCCGCGTACTTCGACGCCGCCATGACCATTGCCGCCGAGGCAATCGGGCTCGATGTCCTGTCGCCTCCTGCGTGACACTCCACTACCAGCGGCCTGGTCCGGCACCCGCGGTGGACACCGGCATGGCCCATCACGAGGACGGCGGGCAACAGGGCCTGCGGCGGGCGCGCTCCTCGCGGACCGCGCCCGCCCCACTGGCGCAAGCCCCACCGACCGGGTACCGGTGGGGCCCGGGCGCCGAGCGGGAATTCACTCGTTCGCAGGCATGTCGCGGCGGTCTACTGGTGAACCAACAACCTTTTTTCGCCGATCAGTTGGGGGAATTCCGTGTTCCGCAGCAGCGAGCCGCGCAAGTTCCACATCCCCACCGACCGTGAGACCGCCGAGGAGTGGGGCGGGCGGATCGCCGTCCTGCGCGACGTGCCGCCCGAGTGGTTCGTCCTCCTCGGGCGGATGGGCAGCGACGGCTACCTCTGCCACGTCGACCTGAACTACCACCTGGACCGCGAGCTCGTCGCGATCGTCCAGACCTCCCGGCCCGTCCCCGACGGTTTCCGGGTGAAGTCCCTGACCACCCCCGGATCGCAGCTCTTCAACTTCCTCGGCAACTCCGGCCGCATCGACCCGCGCCATCACCTGGGCCCGCTCGACCCCGAATCCATCAGCGCCGGCGAGATCCACCTGGACGGCGAGCCCGTCCCCGTCGAGATCCACCACAGCCACGGCTGCCGCAGCGCCCTGCTCCCCCGCCTCCCCGGCCAGGAGGGCTACGCGATCGTCACCGCACCCGACGAGCGCTGGGCGTCCGTCCTCGATCTGGCTCTTCAGCCCCCGTCAGCATTCTGACGCTGCCTCAAAACATCATCCCAAGGTGGGGTTTGACTCAATGAACCCCACCTTCCGTGCCGAGAAGCGAACGGGGTGGCGGCGCTGAGGGCTGCCACCCCGCCGACTTCTCGGCGCCCCGAGGGATCACGCGGGCGGGATCGGGCCGAGGTAGGTGCCGCCGGAGGCGTCGATGGTCTGGCCGGTCACCCAGCGGCCCTGCGGGCCCGCCAGGAAGCCCACCACGTCCGCGACGTCCTCCGGCTGGCCGATCCGGCCGAGTGCGGTGATCGATTCGAGCCCGGCCATCGCCTCGGGGACACCCGTCCACTGGGACGTCATGTCGGTGAGGATCACCCCGGGGTTGACGGTGTTCACGGTGATCCCGCGTCGGCCGAGCTCGTTGGCGAGCGGAGCGGCGAGGGCCACCAGCGCCGTCTTGCTGACGGTGTAGCCGATCTGGACCGGGGAGCCGATCCGGGCGGCCGCCGAGGCCACGTTGACGATCCGGCCTCCGTCCCGCAGCAGCGGAATCGCCCGCTGGATCACGAAGATCGGCGTGCGCACGTTGATCGCCATCAACCGGTCGAACTCCTCCTCCGTGAGCTGCCCGATCGACCCGGCCAGGTGGATGCCCGCGTTGTTGACCAGGATGTCCAGGCCGGACCCGCCGTCCCCACCGACCTCGCCGTCCCCACCCTGCTCGCCGTGCTCCGCCAGCCCGGCGGCGAGGCCCTCGAACAGCTGGTCCAGCGCACCGCTCTCGCCGAACCGGGCCCGCACCGCGAACGCCCGGCCGCCGGCCTTGGCGATCAGCTCCACGGTCTCCGCGGCGGCCGCCTCGTTGCCGCCGTAGTGGACCGCGACCAGTGCCCCGTCGGCGGCGAGCCGCTGCGCCACCGCCCGCCCGATCCCGCGCGAGCCGCCCGTCACCAGCGCCGTCCTGCCGTCCAGTTCGCCCACGATCGCCTCTTCCCTCGCGCCGCCCCCGGTCGGATCCGGGGCCGGTCTCCCGCCGTCACGACCCGATGCCGGACAACCCTTCATGTATGCCCGGGGCCGGAGAGCTGATGCCGCCCGCACGCACGACCACCCGCACGACCAACCACTCGACCACCCGCTCAGGCCTGGAACAGCGGCTCGTAGGCGCCGCCCTCCTCGGCGTTGAGCAGCACGTACGCGGGCCCGAGCCCGAGCGCGACCTCCCGCAGCCGGGCCAACGCCGCAGCCACGCCCGGGACTTCGAGGCCGAGCGCGGCGGCGGCCGCGTCCCGCTCCGCGTACAGGCCGGGCTCGTCCTCCAGATACTCCTCGGCGGCCTCCGCGCTCTCCTCCACCGTCAGCCGCGGGCAGTCCCGCCACCACGGCACCGCCAGCAGCAGCCGGACCAGCTCCGGCAGCCCGACGGCCAGCACCGCCGCGCCGCCCTCCGAGTCGGCGTACAGGACGGGACGCTCCTCGCCGCCCTCCCCGCACAGGAAGAAGGTGCCGCCCGCGCCGTCCTTGGCCACCGGCTCCAGGGCCTCCCCGGAGGCGAGCACCACCTCCTCGACGTGCGGGTAGTGGTCGAGGCTGAGGTCGCCCGGCCAGGCCAGGAAGTCGAGGGCGGCGGGGTTGGCGCGGATCGCGTCGAGCAGCGGGGTCGTCGGCATGGCCGCCAGCCTAGGACGCCCTGGTGACACCCACCCCGCCACCCGTCGTCTCCGACTCGCCCCGGGTGGGGAGTTGATCTCTACGGCGCAGCCGTTGTTGGGTGGCTCCTGTTGCTCTGACCCCCAGCGGCGAAGGAATGTGACACGGTGGACGAGAAATTACCTCCGGACGAGCGGGCCGCACTGTTCGAGGCGCAGCGGCCCCGGCTGCGGGCCGTGGCGTACCGGATGCTCGGCTCGGTGAGCGAGGCCGAGGACGCCGTCCACGAGGCCTGGCTGCGCTACGACCGCACCGACACCTCCGACGTGCAGAACCTCCCCGGCTGGCTGACCACGGTGGTCTCGCGGGTCTGCCTCAACCTGCTGCGCGGCCGGGAGCTGCGCCGCGAGGAGCCGCCGGAGGCCGAGGCGGGTGATCCTGGCCCGGCGCGCATCCCGGACCCGCTGCTGCGGCGCGAGGGGGTGGCCGACCCCGGGCAGGAGGTGCTGCTCGGGGACTCGGTGGGCCTGGCGCTGATGGTGGTGCTGGAGTCGCTGGCCCCGGCCGAGCGGATCGCCTTCGTGCTGCACGACCTGTTCGCGGTGCCGTTCGCCGAGATCGCCCCGCTGATCGAGCGGACGGCGGCCGCGACCCGCCAGCTGGCCGACCGGGCCCGCCGCCGGGTTCAGGACCAGGCGCCGGCGCCCGACCCGGACCCGGGCCGTCAGCGGGCCGCCGTGGACGCCTTCTTCGCGGCCGCCCGCGCCGGCGACCTGGGCGCGCTGGTGGCCGTGCTCGCCCCGGGCGTGGTGCTGCGCTCGGACGGCGGCGCGGTGCGGGCCCGGCACCCGGTGGTGCTGACGGGCGCGGCCGCGGTGGCCGACCAGCCGGTGCTGTGGGGCGGGCTGTCGCCGTTCGCCCGCCCGGCGCTGGTCAACGGCGCCGCGGGCGCGGTGGCGATCGGCGAGGGCGGCCGGCCACTGTCGGTCATGGCGTTCACCGTGGTGGACGGCGCGATCGCGGCGATCGAGGTGCTCACCGATCCGGAGCGGCTGGCGGCGCTTGACCTCTCGGCGTTCCGCGACTGAACGCGGCGGGCGAGGTTCCGCGACTGAACGCGGCGGACGAGGTTCCGCGACTGAACGCGGCGGGCGAGAGGGAGGCCGGCCGCCCTCTCACCCGCCCGCGCCGGTCGGCGCCGCACGTCCTCGGGACGCGCCGTCACCAGCCCTGCGCGACGACCCAGTCGGCGAGGTGGCGGGCGCACGCGTCGACCGACTCGCGCCAGGTGTGGCTCGCGCCCTCGCCGGCCTCGTCGCTGACGTGCTTGACCAGGCGCACCGGCACCCCGAAGCGGTGGGCGACGGCGGCGACGGCGTAGCCCTCCATGTCGACCAGGTCGGCGTGCTCGGCGAGCCGGTCGCGGGCCGCCGGGTCGGAGACGAAGAGGTCGCCGGTGGCCAGCACCGGCCCGTCGCCCTTGCCGACCACCAGCGGGGCGCCGTAGCTACGGCCGGTGAGCGCCAGCAGGGCCGGGGTGTCGAGGTCGTGCTGGATGACCTGGACGACGTGGTGGGTGCCCTCCCAGCCGGGGCGCAGCGCGCCGGCCGTGCCGAGGTTGATCACCTCGGACGGCTTCTCGCCCTGGGCGAGGACGGTGGCCAGCGCGGCGGTGGCGTTGATCTTCCCTATTCCGGTGAGCAGGACGGGCAGCCGGTCGTCGAGGTGGGCGGCTTCCTCGCGCACGGCGACGACGAGCAGCGGGCGGTCGGGCGTGATCGTTCCAAGCAGGCGCATGCTGCCCATCGTACGGAGGGTGTCCGCCGAAACCAGGTGCACCGACCGCGCCGGGAACGGTGGCGTCACGGCGGGATCGCCCCCCGCAGCCGGCCCCGGGGTCCGGCCTCGACTACCTGCGCGCCGACGCCGCGATCGGACCGGGGTCAGTCCTCGACTCGCCGCGTGCCGCCGCCGCAACCGGACCTCGCCGCTCCGGCCTGTCGGAGGAACCGCATAGGGTGCATCCCGCGTCGGACGGTTCACCGCCGGCCGCCGGGCAGCGGGGCCCCGGGGGCGTGCGGGAGGCGTGCGCGGCGCGTGCAGGGCAAGCTCAAGATCGGCGCAATTCGGGTATGGCCAGGGGGAGTCACGGCCATACTGCTGGCATCGGCCGGGCCCCGGACAGCGGGCCCGACCCCTGGGGAGGATGAGGCGGGTGGCAACACCAGTAGGTAACGGCGCACCGGGCGCCGTGGTCCCGGCACGGCCGAGCGGCCCGCCGGGCACGGCACCGGCCGTGCCGGGTGTCCGGGGCGTCCCGGCGTCCAGACCCGGCGCCGTGCCGGCCCGGCGGCCGTCGGCCGGGCCCGCGCCGCGCGGCCTGTCCGGTCTGCGGGCCCGGCTGGCGAACGCCACCCGGACGGCGCCGGGCCGGCTGCGGCTGGCCGGGGCTGTGCTCGCGGTGCTGACGGTGGCCTTCGGCGCGCTGACCGCCTGGCAGTTGGAGACCAAGGCGGAGGCCGCCAACCGGGTGGTCCAGCACAGCCAGCCGCTGAGCAAGGACGCGGCCGACATCCACCGCCTGCTGGCCCGCGCCGACACCACCGCGGCCACCGGTTTCCTGCTCGCCGGGGCGGAGACGAAGGCCGTCCGCGGCGACTACGAGGGCGATCTGGCCGCGGCCACCGACCTGATCACCAAGGCCGCCGCGCAGACCACCGTCGGCTCCCCCGCCTACCAGAAGCTCACCGAGCTGAACAAGCAACTCCCCGTCTACGCCGGCCTGGTGGAGACCGCGCGGGCGAACAACCGGCTGGGCCTGCCGCTCGGCGGCGCCTACCTGCGGTACGCCTCCGAGCAGATGCAGGGCACCCTGCTGCCGCGCGCCGCCGAGCTGACCGCCATCGAGAACGACGAGCTGGACAAGGACTACGCCGAGGCGAAGTCCAGCCCGTGGGCCGCGTACGGCCTGGGGGTGCTCACCCTCGGCGCGCTGGTCTGGGTGCAGCTGACGCTGTTCCGCCGCACCAACCGGGTGTTCAACCCCGGCCTGCTCGGGGCCACCGCCGCCGTCCTGGCCGGGGCGCTCTGGCTGGCCGTCACCGGCCTGACCACCAACGCCGCGCTCCAGCAGAGCTGGAAGCAGGGCGCGCAGCCGCTGCGGGCGCTCAACACCGCCCGGGTGCAGGTGCTTTCCGCCCGGCTGGCGGAGAACCTGAACCTCGTCGCCCGCGGCTCCACCACCGCGTACGCGGACCAGTGGACGACGATCACCCAGCAGCTCGCCGGGGGCGAGCCGGCGAACGTCCCGATGGAGCAGCACTCCGGCTCGCTGCGCCAGGCCCTCGACCTGGCCCCCGCGGACGCCCGGCAGCAGATCGGCGAGGCCGACCGGCAGTACGAGACGTGGCGCACCCGGCACGACGCGGCGCACACCCTGGAGACCCAGCAGGCCGACTACCAGGGCGCGCTGCAGGCGACCGTGACGGCGGACCCGGCCGCCGAGGCGAACACCGCGGACGGCGCCTTCAAGGCCACCGACCGGGCGCTCGACCAGGCCGCCACCACCGAGCAGGACCACTTCGAGCGCTCCGCCAAGGGCACCGAGGGCGACCTCCGGCTCGCCGCCCTCGCGGCCGCGCTGCTCGGCGTGGCGGCCGCGGCCGCCGCGCTGCGCGGCCTGGGCCGCCGCCTGGCCGAGTACCGGTAGAGGGGGAACGGACACATGCGCAGGAGAACCGCAGGCACCAGGGCGGCCGCCGCGCTGGCGCTGCTGGCCGCCGGTGCGGCCGTGCTCGGCGGGGGCGGGCCGTCCGGCGCCGTACCCGCGGCCGCCACGGGCGCACCGCAGGCCGTCCGGTCGACCGGGCAGGAAGAGGCCGGGCAGGAAGAGGCCGAGTCCTGCGACCTGACCAGCACCGTGCCGCCGAGCACCGTGGACGGCACGGCGGTGAAGGCCATCAAGGCCAAGGGCACCCTGATCATCGGCGTGGACCAGAACAGCTACCGCTGGGGCGCCCGCAACCCGAACACCGGTGAGCTCGAAGGCTTCGACATCGACCTCGCGAGGGCGATCGGCGCGGCCGTCATGGGCGACCCGGCCAAGGTGGTGCTCAAACCGGTGTCGACCGCCGGCCGGGCCGACGCCCTCACGGGCAACCAGGTCGACCTGATCGTCCGCACCATGACGATCAGCTGCGCCAACCTGAAGAAGGTCGCCTTCTCCCGGTCGTACTTCAATATCAAGCAGCGGGTCCTGGTGCCCCGGTCGTCCACGGCCAAGAACCTCGACGAGGCGATCGGCGGCAAGACGGTCTGCGCCGCGGACGGCTCGGTCGCCAAGGACGTGCTGAACGCGAAGAAGAGCGCCAAGCAGCTCGTCCTGGTGACCAACCAGCTCGACTGCCTGGTCCGCATGCAGCTCGGCAAGGTCGACGCCACCATGACCGACGACGAACTGGCGGTCGGCCAGGCCGCGCAGGACCAGACGGTGAAGGTGGTGGACGGCTTCGAACAGCCGGAGACGATCGGTGTCGCGATGCGCCAGAACAGCACCGACCTCACCGCCCGGGTCAACCAGGTGATCTCCGACTACTACGCGGACAAGGACAAGGGCTGGCAGAAGTCGTTCGAGCGGTGGGTCCAGCCCTACCTGCCCGAGAACTCCAAGGACCCCGGCCTGTACTGGCCGGCCCGCTGACGCACCGGGCGGCGCACGGGCGTCAGCAGGCCGTTGACGCGGTCTTGACGCCCACCGCCCGCTCCGCCCGAACGGCCACCGGCTAGGGTTCGGGACGATCACCACGGGGAGACCGGTGGTGGGCACGGGGGTTGTCGTGGGATCGCACGTCAGGTACGTCGGGATCGCACGCGAGGAAGGAAGGACACGGCGTTGGCGGCTTCGGCTGGCCCGGTACTGAACCGGGAGGAGGTGGACCGCGCGCTGGCGCGCCTCGGCGCGGAGCGGGACGCGGTCGAGTCGGCGCTGCTCGCCCTCCAGGACCATCCGGGCCTGCGGCTGCTCGACGGCGCCGAACTGACCGGACGCACGCTGGAGCGCTGGTCCGTCGCCGGGAAGGGCCTGCCACTGCTCTGGGCCCTGTTCGACCGCTACGCGGAGGCACTGGCCTCGGCGCGCGCGGTACGGGCCCGCAAGGCCAAGCCCGGCGCGCCCGAACTCGCCGAGCTGAGCGAACTGCTCACCGGCGACGCGGTGACCGTCCCCGGCGGCGCGCTGCCGGACGGCCCGCAACTGCTCGGCGCGCCCGCCCGGCTGGTCGAGCGGATCAGCCTGGACGCGCTGATGACCCGGATGAACTCCTGGTACGCCACCGTGCTGGAGGTGGTCAGCGCCGCCGACGCGGTCTGGTCGGCGCTGCCGGCCCGGATCGACCTGCTGCTGGCCGAACTCCACCGGGTGGGCAACCTCGCCGCCTCGCTCGGCGTGCGGGCCGGCAACCACCCGCTCGCCGACGACCTGGCCGGGCTGGACGCCGACCTCACCGGGCTGCGCGCCGAGGTACGCGAGGACCCGCTGGCGCTGTGGCGCCCGGCCCGGGTGCCCGCCCAGCGCGGCACCGTGCCGGAGGGCGGCGCCTTCGCCACCCCCGCCGGGGTGGTGGACACCGAGCGGTTCGACCGGGCCGGGCGGGCGCTGGACGGCGTCCGGGTGGAACTGGAGAACCTGCTGCGGCTGCGCGACGACGCCGAGGAGCGCCTCCAGGGCGTCGGCGACCTGCTCCAGCGGGCCGACGCCACCCTGGCCGAGGCCCGCCGGGCGCGCGGCGAGGTGCTGGCGAAGATAGCCTCCAGCGACGTCCCGGCGGTGCCCGGGCCGGCCTCGGCGCTGCGCGAACGGATCGTGACGGCACTGGAGTTGCGCCAGGGCGGGCAGTGGGGCCGGCTGGCGCCGCTGCTGGACACGCTGGAGGACGCCGCCGCCAAGGAGCTGGCCCGGGCCCGGCAGTCGCTCACCGAGGTGACCCAGCCGCTGGCCGTCCGCGCCGAACTGCGCGGCCGGCTGGACGCCTACAAGGCGATGGCCGCCCGGCTGCGGGTCTCCGAGGACCCGGAAGTGATCGAGCGGTACGAGAAGGCGCGCTGGCTGCTGTGGAGCGCGCCCTGCGACCTGCGGGCGGCGGCCGCCGCGGTGGCCCGCTTCCAGCAGTCGCTGCGGCCGGCGCAGGCCGAGGCCGCACAGGAGACGACCGGCCAGACGCCGGTCGACGGACAGGTCCAGGGGGGCTGAGGTTGATGGGCGGGACGTGCGTACGGCCGGAGTGCTCCGGCAACGGCAGGATCGACGCGGACGGCTACTGCGACGAGTGCGGGCTCGCCCCGGCGGGCGGCGGCACCGTGGCAGCTTCGACGGCGGCCACCGGCGCCCCGCCGGCCGCCGGCCCCGGCGCGCCCTGCCCCCGGGACTGTTCGGGCGCCATCGACACCGACGGCTACTGCGACGAGTGCGGCCTCACCCCGCCCGGCGGCGACACCGGCGTCACCCAGCCCTACGTCCCCTCCTCCCGGGTCTCCACCGACTCGGCACGCAGCGGCTCGATCCGCTCGACCCGCACCGGCTCGGCCCGCTCGATGTCCGGCCGCTCCCGCTCGCACCGCTCGACCCGCACCGGCAGCAGCCGCTCGGTCTCGGTGCGCAGCACCCGCGGCAGCGTCAGCGCGGGCACCCGCAACCGGCTGGGCGCCGGCCTGGTGACGGTGCCGACCGTCGAGACGGCCGACCCGTCGCTGGCGGTGCTGGAGAACCCGGAGGTCCCGGAGCGCAAGCGGTTCTGCTCCAAGTGCGAGACCCCGGTGGGCCGGGAGAAGAACGGCCGGCCGGGCCGCCCGGACGGCTTCTGCACCAAGTGCGGCACGCCGTACTCGTTCACGCCCAAGCTGCGCCGCGGCGACCTGGTCGGCGGGCAGTACGAGGTGGTGGGCTGCCTGGCGCACGGCGGCCTCGGCTGGATCTACCTGGCGATCGACCGGCGGGTCAACGACAAGTGGGTGGTCCTGAAGGGCCTGCTGGACACCGGGGACGAGGACGCGCTCGCCGTGGCCGTCGCCGAGCGCCGCTTCCTGGCCGAGGTGGACCACCCGAACATCGTCCGGATCATCAACTTCGCCGAGCACCTGGACCTGGGCTCCGGCTCCACCGACGGCTACATCGTGATGGAGTACGTCGGCGGCAAGTCGCTCAAGGACATCGCCAACGACCGCCGCACCCCGGACGGCCGGCGCGAGCCGCTGCCCGTCGAGCAGGCGATCGCGTACGCGCTGGAGGCACTGCCCGCACTCGGGTACCTGCACAGCCGGGGCCTGATCTACTGCGACTTCAAGATCGACAACGTGATCCAGAGCGGCGACGCGCTCAAGATCATCGACATGGGCGCCGTCTGCCGCCTCGACCACGACGGCCCGATCTACGGCACCGTCGGCTACCAGGCCCCCGAGATCGCCACCCACGGCCCCTCCCCCGCCTCCGACCTCTACACCGTGGCCCGCACCCTCGCGGTGCTCACCTTCGACTTCCAGGGCTACAGCACCACCTACCGGGACACCCTGCCCGGCCCCGAGGACGTCGAGGTCTTCGCCCGCTACGAGTCGTACTACCGCTTCCTGGTCCGCGCCACCGACCCGGACCCGGCCCGCCGGTTCTCCTCCGCCGACGAGATGGCCGACCAGCTCACCGGCGTGCTGCGCGAGATACTCGCCCTCCAGGACGGCCGGGCCCGGCCCGCCCTGTCCACCCTCTTCGGGCCCGAACTACGCGTCGTGGACACCGAGTTGGTCATGCCCACCGAGCAGCCCGGACAGCTCCTGGTGACCGCCCTCGACCCGGCCGCCGCCGCCCTCGCACTGCCCGTCCCGCGCGTCGACCCCGGCGACCCCAACGCCGGCTTCCTCGCCACCCTGCTCGCCACCGACCCCGAGGAGGCGCTCGCCGCTCTGGCCGGCGCGCCCGCCCTCTCCATCGAACGGCGGCTGCGCGAACTGCGCGCCCACCTCGAACTCGGCCACCGCGCCGCCGCCGAGGAAGCCCTCGACGCCCTGGAGCGGGAGTACCCGGACGACTGGCGGGTCGTCTGGTACCGCGGCCTGGTCGCCCTGGTCGGCGCCGTGCACGGCCCGGACGGCCCGGACGGCCCGGACGGCCCGGACAGCCCTGGCAGCTCGGTCGCCCTGGTCGGCGCCGCAGGCGGCCCGGACGGCCCGGCTTCGCCCGACGAGGCCGGGCTGCGCGCCGCCGCCGAGGCCTTCGACGCGGTCTACGACGCCTTCCCCGGCGAGGCCGCCCCCAAGCTGGCCCTCGCCATCTGCGCCGAACTCCTCGGCGACGGCGGCGACGCCGCCGAGTTCTACCGACTCGTCTGGACCACCGACCCGGCCTACCTCAGCGCCGCCTTCGGGCTCGCCCGGGTCCGGCTCGCCGAGGACGACCGGCCCGGCGCCGTCCGCGTCCTGGAGTCCGTCCCGGCCACCTCCAACCAGTACACCGCCGCCCGGATCGCGGCCGTCCGCGCCCGGCTGCGCGAACGGCCCGCCACCGACCCGCTCGCCGCCGACCTCGGCGCCAGCTCCGACCAGCTGACCGCGCTGCGCCTGGACGACCGCCGCCGCGAGGAACTGGCCGTCGAACTGCTCGGCGCCGCCCTCGGCTGGGTCACCGCGGGCTCGACCGGCGCCCAGCAGGGCGGCGGCACCACGGTCCTGGGACGACCTGCGGTGGAGCGGGAACTGCGCTTCGCCCTGGAACAGTCCTACCGGGTACTCGCCCGGTTGGCCGACCGGGCCGAGACCAGGATCGAAATGGTGGAGCGGGCCAACCGCGCCCGCCCCAGGACGTGGGTGTAGCCGATGCCGCAGCAGACCGTGTGCCCGAGCTGTTCCGAACCGCTGGAGCCGGAGGACGCCTACTGCGGCGCCTGCGGCGCCAGCCGGGACGGCCGGGCCGCCCCGGGCGCGATGCCCGCGAACTGGGCCGCCGCCCGGGCCGAGGGCGCCCCGCCCCAGCACGGGCCGGTCTGCGCGCACTGCGGGCTGCCGCAGGTCACCGCGGACGGCTACTGCGAGGCCTGCGGCGGCGCCCAGCCGCGCCCGCGCGACCACATGGAGAAGTCCCTCGCGGGCGTCGCCGGGGTCAGCGACCGCGGCCTGCGCCACCACCGCAACGAGGACTCCTTCACCATCGCCGCCACCTCGCTGCCCGGCGGCGAGCCCGTCGTGGTCGCCGTGGTCTGCGACGGCGTCTCCTCCTCCGACCGGCCGGACGAGGCCTCCGAGACCGCCGTCGACGCCGCCTCCGAGTCGCTGCTGAGCGCCCTGGAGGCGGGCCGCGAACCCACCGCCGCCATGCGCCAGGCCATCGCCGACGCCGCCGGGGCCGTCGCCGACCTCGCCCAGGCCGGCCCCGGGCCCGCCCGGCCCGACCTCAACGCGCCCGCCTGCACCTACGTCAGCGCCATAGCCTCCGGCGGCCGGATCACCATCGGCTGGGTCGGCGACACCCGCGCCTACTGGATCCCGGACGACCGCGCCGGCGCCGAGCCCTTCCGGCTCACCCAGGACGACTCCTGGGCGGCCCGGATGGTCGAGGCCGGGCTGATGAGCGAGGCCGAGGCGTACGCCGACCCGCGCGCCCACGCGATCACCGGGTGGCTCGGCGCCGACGCCGAGGAGGTCGTCCCGCACACCCTCGACTTCACGCCGCACGTCCCCGGGGTGCTGCTGATCTGCACCGACGGACTGTGGAACTACGCCGAGGCCGCCACCGACCTGGCGTACTTCGTCCGGCCGGACGCCCGCACCGAACCGCTCGCGGCGGCGCAGACCCTGGTGAAGTTCGCGGTCGCCGCCGGCGGCCACGACAACATCACCGTCGCCGTCCTGCCGATCGACCCGCCGGCCGCGGGCGCCGGTGCCGGAGCCGAGGACCAGGGCGAGGACGAGGACGACCCCCGGACCGCCACCGCGCTCGACCTGCCGCTGATCACCGCGGCGGGTGCCAGGAGGGCCGCCGAGGAGGACGAGGACTACGAGCCGACCCTGCCGGACCTCCCGGTGATCGGCTCCCCCGCCGCCCCGCTGCCCCCCACCGCCCCGCCGGCACCGACCGCACCCCCCGCCGCACCGCCGACCGCACCCGCCGTCCCCCCGCAGCCGCCGCACCCGCCGACGGCCTGACCGGACGCCGCCCGCCCGGGGCCGACCCCGGCGGCCACCCGGTCCGCCGGCCCGCCCCCGACGCGGCCGGCCCGCCCCCGACGCGGCCGGCCCCCACCGACCGATCCGTACCGACGACCCTTCCGACGGGAGCCACCGGCCCATGGCAACACTGGCGAAGCCGAACCTGCCCAGGTTCGACGTGGAGATCTTCCAGAACGAGTACCTTGCCGACGGCGCCCGCGAGGTCAACGCCATCGTCACGGTCACCGCGACCGGCGGCGGCACCTCCGGCGGCCGCCCGCTCGGCATCGCCGACGCGGGCGGCCCGCAGAGCGCCGACACCGCTGCGGCCGTGGTGATCCTGGTGGACTGCTCGGGCTCGATGGACTACCCCAAGACCAAGATCAACGGCGCCCGTGAGGCCACCGCCGCCGCCATCGACGCGCTGCGCGACGGCACCGCCTTCGCCGTGGTCGCCGGCACCCACGAGGCCCGCGACATCTACCCCGGCGACGGCACCCTCGCCACCGCCTCCGCCACCACCCGCGGCCACGCCAAGGAGTCCCTGCGCCGCCTCACCGCCGCCGGCGGCACCGCGATGGGCACCTGGCTGGCCAAGGCCGACAAGCTCTTCCTGACCCGCCGCGACATCGCCATCCGGCACGCCGTCCTGCTCACCGACGGCAACAACGAGCACGAGTCGGCGGTCGACCTGGAACGCGCCATCGAGCGGGTCACCGGCCACTTCACCGCCGACTGCCGCGGCGTCGGCACCGACTGGCGGATCGACGAGCTGCGCAAGATCTCCTCGGCGCTGCTCGGCACCGTCGACATCGTCGCCGAACCCTCCGGCCTGGCCGAGGACTTCCGCTCGATGATGGCCGGCGCCATGGGCAAGCAGGTCGCCGACGTCGCGCTGCGGATCTGGACCCCGGCCAACGCCTCGGTCAAGTTCGTCAAGCAGGTCGCCCCCGCGGTCGAGGACCTCACCGCCCGGCGCGCCGAGGCCGGCCCCCGGGCCGGCGACTACCCCACCGGCTCCTGGGGCGACGAGAGCCGCGACTACCACGTCTGCGTCGAGGTCCCGGCCGCCTCCATCGGCAACGAGATGCTCGCCGCCCGGATCAGCCTGGTGCTGCCCCCGCAGGTCGGCAGCGGCACCCCCGAGGTGCTCTCCCAGGGCCTGGTCAAGGCGGTGTGGACCGACGACCTGGCCTCCTCCACCCGGATCAGCCCGCAGGTCGCCCACTACACCGGGCAGGCCGAGCTGGCCTCCTCCATCCAGGAGGGCCTGGAGGCCCACCGGGCCGGGGACGTCGACACCGCCACCTCCAAGCTGGGCGCCGCCGTCCGGATCGCGCACGCGACCGGCAACGAGGGCACCTACAAACTGCTGCAGAAGGTGGTGGACGTGGTGGACCCGAAGGAGGGTACGGTTCGGTTCCGTAAGAACGTGAGCGAGGCCGACTCGATGACCCTTGAGACCCGGTCGACCAAGACGGTGCGTGTGAAGAAGTGACCGCTGAAGACGTGACCGGGCCGACGACCCGGTGCGACGCCGCCCCAAGCCGGCTCGATGTGAGGGGGAACTGATGCCGATCTGCCCGAGGGGCCACGAGTCGCAGGCCGAGGACTGGTGCGACTTCTGCGGCTTCCCGATGACTCCGCCGGCCCCGCCGCCGCCCGGAGCCCACCCGGGAGCCCACGGGGCCCACGGGACCCACCCGGGGGCGTACGGCTCCCACCCGGCGCCCGAGGCGCCCGGCTCGTTCGAGCAGTCCCAGCACCCGGACCACCGCGGTACGCCCTACGGCGCGCCGCTGTCGCCGCCGCCGGTGCCGCCGGGGAACGTCCCGCCACAGCCCGGCGCGATGCCGCCGCCACCGGCCCAGGGCTACCCCAACCTGACCGAGGGCCTGACGGTCTGCCCGATCTGCCGCAGCCCGCAGACCGGACGGTTCTGCGAGGAGTGCGGGTACGACTACGAGCTCTCCACCCCCTCGCGCCGCCAGGCGCAGCAGCCGCTGAACATCCCGGCGGCGTACGGCGGCGCGCCCGCCGCCCAGCCGCCGTACGGCCAACCGCCGTACGGCCCGCCCGTCCCGCAGCAGCCACAGCCGCAGCACACCCAGCACCCGCAGCAGGCCGCCGCGCCCGCGCACACCTACGGCTACCCTCCCTCCTTGCCCGCCAACGGGCCGGAGGGGCCCGCGCCGGAGGGGGCGTTCCCCGAGGCCCCCGTCCGCGAGGACTCCGGCCCGGTGTACGCCGAGCCCCCCGGCCCCAACAACCGCGGCGGCGACTTCGGCACCTCGTTCCACCTCGCCCCGCCGCATCAGCAGCAGCCCCAGCCTCAGCAGCCACAGCCGGCGGCGGCCCCCGCGGAGCCGCTCCGGGCCAACTGGATCGCGGTGGTCTCCGCCGACCGCGAGTACTTCACCGAGATGATGGCCCGCAGCGGCCCCGAGGCGGCCGGGCTGTTCTTCCCGCCGTACTGCCCCGAGCGTCGCATCCCGCTGACCGGCCGCGGCCAGCTGCGGATCGGGCGGCGCAGCCAGCACCGCGGCACCGTGCCGGAGATCGACCTGTCGGTGCCGCCGGAGGACCCGGGCGCCTCGCACCAGCACGCGCTGCTCGCCGAACAGGCGGACGGCAGCTGGGTCCTGGTGGACCAGGACTCGACCAACGGCACCACCGTGAACGGCGGCTCGGAGCCGATCGCCCCGCACACCGCCGTGCCGCTGAACGACGGTGACCGGATCCACATCGGAGCCTGGACGACGATCACGGTGCACCGCGCCTGAAAGACCGTCGGCAACAACTCCGGCCGGGCCGGGTGGAATTCAACTTCCGCCCGGCCCGGCTTGTTCCCGATCCCTCGGACAATCCACAAATTTCGTCGTCACCGACGTGCACAGGGCCCTCCGCAAGCCCTAGGCTCAGGCCACATGACTGCAGCTATATCCGCCGACGGCATCCGTCAGCGGTACGGGGACGTGCAGGCCGTCGACGGGGTGTCCCTCACCGTCGAGGCCGGCGAATTCTATGGAATCCTGGGCCCCAACGGCGCCGGGAAGACCACCACGATGGAGATCCTGGAAGGCGTCCGCAAGCCGGACGAGGGCCGGGTCGAGCTGCTGGGGATGGCTCCCTGGCCGCGCAATCCGAAACTGCTGCCGCGCATCGGCGTGCAGTTCCAGGCCTCCGCCTTCTTCCGGAAACTGACGGCCCGGGAGACCATCCGCACCTTCGCGTCGTTCTACGGGGTCGGCCCCAAGCGGGCCGACGCGATGCTGGAGCGGGTCGGCCTGACCGACAAGGCCGACGTCATGACCGACCAGATGTCGGGCGGTCAGGCGCAGCGCCTGTCGATCGCCTGCGCGCTGGCCCACGACCCGGAGATCGTCTTCCTGGACGAGCCCACCACCGGCCTCGACCCGCAGGCCCGGCGCAACCTCTGGGACCTCCTGCGGGACATCAACGGCGAGGGCCGCACGGTCGTCCTCACCACCCACTACCTGGACGAGGCCGAGGTGCTCTGCGACCGGGTCTCGATCATGGACCACGGGAAGATCCTGCACACCGGCGCCCCGGCGACGCTGATCCGCGAGATCGACGACACCGTCCGGATCAGCGTCGCGTCCGGCCAGCTGTCCGTCGAGCGCGCCCGGGACCTGCTCACCGCGGCCGGCGCCGACATCGCCGCCCTGGAGGACGACAGCGTCTCGCTCTCCGTCTCCACCCGCCTCCCGGCCCCGGTCCTGAGCGTCCTGGCCGAGCAGAACGCGCTGCGCGGCCTCGAAGTGCGCGGCGCCACCCTGGAGGACGTCTTCCTCCAGCTGACCGGACGGGAGTACCGCGCATGACCGCCAGCACGTCCACCGAGCCGAAGACCCCCGCCCGGAGCGACGGTCCGAGCGGCGGCGCGAGCGCCGAGCGGGAGCGGGTCAGCGCGTTCTGGAGCCTGTCCCGCGCGATGCTGCTCGGCATGAAGCGCGACCGCACCGCGACCTTCTTCATCCTGCTCTTCCCGCTGGTGTTCCTGGTGTTCTTCGGCACCGTGGGCAAGGGCTCCAGCAGCCCGCACGCCAAGGTGGCGCAGGTCGGCGCGGTGAAGCTGTTCGACTCGATCCAGGGCGAGGGCCGGGTCGACCTGGACAAGGTCCTCACCATCACCAGGACCGACGACGCGGCCGCCACGCTGGAGAAGGTCCGCAAGGGCGACTTCGACGCGATGATCGAGCAGGGTCCGGACGGCAAGGTCGAGCTGCGCTTCAGCGCCGCCGACACCGTCCGCGCCGGCGCGCTCCGGGGCATCGTCAACTCGGTGGTCCAGAGCGCCAACCAGGCCGCCACCGGCCAGAAGCCGGCCTACGTGCTGGACGCCCAGCAGGTCGAGGACCAGTCGCTCAAGCCGATCCAGTTCCTCACCCCCGGCCTGCTCGGCTGGGCCGTCGCCACCGGCGCGGTGTTCGGTGCCGCACTGACCCTGGTCGGGTGGCGCAAGAGCAAGGTGCTGCGCCGGCTGCGGCTGGCCCCGGTGAGTGCGGGCACGGTCATCAGCTCCAGGATCCTGGTCTCGCTGCTGACCTCGCTTCTCCAGACCACCGTCTTCCTGGCGGTCGCCACCAACTTCTTCGGGCTCAAGCTCACCGGCAACTGGTGGCTGGTCATCCCGCTGGTGGCCTGCGCGACGCTCGCCTTCATGTCGATCGGCCTGCTGGCCGGATCGGTCGCCAAGACCGAGGAGGCGGCCAACGGCATCTCGCAGATCATCGTGCTGCCGATGTCCTTCCTGTCCGGCGCGTTCATCCCGCTGGACAGCGCGCCCGGCTGGCTGGAGACCATCTCCAAGGTCATGCCGCTGCGCTACCTGGTGACGGCCGCCCAGTCGGTACTGACCCGCGGCGGCGGCGTCATGGACGCCCTGCCCACCATGGGCGGACTGCTGCTCTTCGCGGCCGTGCTGACCGGCATCTCCTGGAAGCTGTTCAAGTGGGAGGACGTGTGACCGCCGCCCCGGTCGCCTGAGCCCCGACACACGCCCTGCGGGGTCGTACGCCTTTGGTCCCGGTGTACGACCCCGTCGGCGTCTGCGACCATGGTCGGGTGAAAGAGATCCGGCGAGGAACGTTCAGCGAGGAGACCTTCTTCGACCAGGTCGGCGGCGAACCGACCTTCCGGCGACTGGTCCACCGGTTCTACCAGGGCATCGCCGAGGACGAGTTGCTCCGGCCGATGTACCCCGAGGAGGACCTCGGCCCGGCCGAGGAGCGGATGACCCTGTTCCTGATGCAGTACTGGGGCGGCCCGCGCACCTACAGCGAGCAACGCGGCCACCCCCGGCTGCGGATGCGGCACGTGCCGTTCAAGGTCGACCGCGCCGCGCACGACGCCTGGCTCAGGAACATGCGGGCGGCCGTGGACGACCTGGCCCTGCCCGCCGAGGCCGAGCGGCAGCTCTGGGACTACCTCACCTACGCCGCCGCCTCGATGATCAACACTCCGGGCTGATCCCCGGGCCGGGCCGGGCTGGCTCCGGTCAGCGGAGCGGGCTGAGCCCCAGCCCCGCGCCGGGTGCGGCCACCGTCCGGACCGCCACCGAGCCGGCCGGGGCGCTCAGCCGCAGCCAGCCGCCCGCCCGGTGCACGGTGAGCGGCGCCCCGGGCTTCAGGAAGCCGATCACGTACGCCGCGTGCACCGCCCGCAGCGGCAGCTCCGGCAGCACGGACACCGGGCGGGACCAGATCTCGTCGGCCAGCGCGTCCAGCACCGCACGGCCGCGGTGGTGCGCCGGGACGGCCTCGCTGCGCTCACGGAACTCCCGCACCCCGGCCATCAGTTCGGGGTAAACCTCGGCCGCCGGCGGCGCCCCGACCGGCCGCCAGCCGGTGCGCGGCGGCAGCAGCCCGGCCCAGGCCGGCCCGGTCACCGGGGCGGGCAGCGCGACGGCACCCGTCCCGGCGTCCACGCCGTCCAGCAACTGGCCCGCCGAGACCGTCAGATCGGTCGGCTCGGCCGGCCCGGTCAGCCGGGCGGTGCGGATCGCCAGCGCGCCCGAACCGCCCAGCGGCAGCCGACCGAAGACCGCCAGCACGCCGTCCTCCCCGGCCGGGGCCACCGCCTGCAACCGGACGGCCGCCGCCTTGTCGAAGCGCAGCAGGCGCAGCAGGAACGCGGAGAGGTCGGCGGCCTCCCCGGCGTCGGTGAGGGCGAGGCGGGCGGTGATGGTCAACGCGGGTCAGCTCGAATCGTCGGAGGTGGGTGCTCAGGCGGCGACTACGGCGGGCTCCTCGTCCATGAAACGGGACAGGAACTCCCGCTCCACGGGCGAGATCCGGCGCGGCCGGCCCTCCGCCAGGTCGTAGGGCACGACCACGGTGGACGCCTGGACGTACACCGTCTCGGTGCCGTCCTCGGCGACGTCCTTGATCTCGTAGGACACGGTCAGCGAGGCGCCGCCGATGCGGGTCACCCTGGTCTCGACGGTGACCGGCTCCGGCCGGTGCACCAGCGGGCGCTTGTAGTCGATCTCGTGGCGGGCCACCACCGAGCCGCCCGCGAACTCCCCCGCCCCGGCCTCGGCGGCCTGGGTGAACATGAAGTCGATCCGGGCCTCCTCCAGGTAGCGCAGGAAGACCACGTTGTTGACGTGGCCGAACGCGTCCATGTCGGACCAGCGCAGCGGGCAGGCGTAGATGTGGCGGGCCACAGGTGTTCTCCTCGACGTCCGGTCGCCCGCCGCCGTGCGGTGGCGGCGGGCCGGCGGCCGGCAGGCCGCCCCGAGGGGCAGTCTGCCGGGCCGCCGTGACGGCTGGGTGTCAGCCGCGGGTCAGCTTCTTGTACGTGGCCCGGTGCGGGCGGGCCGCGTCGGCGCCGAGCCGCTCGATCTTGTTCTTCTCGTACGACTCGAAGTTGCCCTCGAACCAGAACCACTTGCTCTCACCCTCGTAGGCGAGGATGTGGGTGGCCACCCGGTCCAGGAACCAGCGGTCGTGGGAGATGACCACGGCGCAGCCGGGGAACTCCAGCAGGGCGTTCTCCAGCGAGGAGAGCGTCTCGACGTCGAGGTCGTTGGTGGGCTCGTCGAGGAGCAGCAGGTTGCCGCCCTGCTTGAGGGTGAGCGCCAGGTTCAGGCGGTTGCGCTCACCACCGGACAGCACGCCGGCCGGCTTCTGCTGGTCCGGGCCCTTGAAGCCGAAGGCCGACACGTAGGCGCGGGACGGCATCTCGACCTGGCCGACGTTGATCCAGTCCAGACCGTCGGAGACGACCTCCCAGAGGGTCTTCTTCGGGTCGATGTTGGCGCGGCTCTGGTCGACGTAGCTGATCTTGACGGTCTCGCCGACCTTGACCACACCGGAGTCGGGGGTCTCCATGTCCTGGAGCATCTTGAACAGCGTGGTCTTGCCGGCGCCGTTGGGGCCGATGATGCCGACGATGCCGTTGCGCGGCAGGGTGAAGCTGAGGTCGTCGATCAGGATCTTCTCGCCGAAGGCCTTGGAGAGGTTCTCCACCTCGATGACGATGCTGCCCAGACGCGGGCCCGGCGGGATCTGGATCTCCTCGAAGTCCAGCTTCCGCATCTTGTCCGCCTCGGCCGCCATCTCCTCGTAGCGGGCCAGACGGGCCTTGGACTTCGCCTGGCGGCCCTTGGCGTTGGAGCGGACCCACTCCAGCTCCTCGCGGAGCCGCTTGGCGCGCTTGGCGTCCTTCTGGCCCTCGACCTTGAGGCGGGACTGCTTGGACTCCAGGTAGGTGGAGTAGTTGCCCTCGTAGCCGATGGCGCGGCCGCGGTCGAGCTCCAGGATCCAGCCGGCCACGTTGTCCAGGAAGTACCGGTCGTGGGTGACGGCGACGACGGTGCCGGGGTACTTGGCCAGGTGCTGCTCCAGCCAGTTCACCGACTCGGCGTCCAGGTGGTTGGTGGGCTCGTCGAGCAGCAGCAGGTCGGGGGACTCCAGCAGCAGCTTGCAGAGCGCCACGCGGCGCTTCTCGCCACCGGAGAGCTTGGTGACCGGCCAGTCGCCGGGCGGGCAGCCCAGGGCGTCCATGGCCTGCTCCAGCTGGGCCTCCAGGTCCCACGCGTTGGCGTGGTCCAGGTCCTCCTGGAGCTTGCCCATCTCGTCCAGCAGGGCGTCCGAGTAGTCGGTCGCCATCAGCTCGGCGATCTCGTTGAAGCGGTTGAGCTTCCCCTTGATCTCCTTGACGCCGTCCTCGACGTTCTCCAGGACGGTCTTGGTCTCGTCGAGCGGCGGCTCCTGGAGCAGCATGCCGACGGTGAAACCGGGCGAGAGGAAGGCGTCGCCGTTGGAGGGGTGCTCCAGGCCGGCCATCATCTTCAGCACGGTGGACTTGCCCGCGCCGTTGGGGCCCACGACGCCGATCTTCGCCCCGGGGAGGAAGCTGAGCGTCACGTCGTCAAGGATGACCTTGTCTCCGTGCGCCTTGCGCACCTTGCGCATCGTGTAGATGTATTCCGCCACGTGAGATCGCTCCGGCGTCGTCGGGAGTATTCGGCTTGCAGCCTTCCATTGTGCCGCACCCGGCCGGGGGCCCCGAACGCCCGGTGTGCCCCACGGGGGTATCCGCAGCGCGGCGTTGAACGGCGAAGGCCCGGCCCCCGCAGCGGGTGCGGGGGCCGGGCCGGGTGCCGTCAGGGCCTCAGGAGGTCAGCGCCTCCGGGCCTGCGGGGCGGTTCAGGCGGCGGTGCGACCGTGGCGGCCACGGCGGCGCAGGACGAAGACCGCGGCGCCACCGGCCAGGACCAGGCCACCGGCGACGGCGGCGAGGATCGGGGTCGAGTCACTGGCACCGGTCTGGGCCAGGCCACCGGTGCCCGGGGCGGAGTTGGTCGCGGCCGGGCTCGGGTGCGCGCCGGCGGCGGTGCTGGCACCGGCCGACGGGGTGCCGGCCTGGCTCGGGGTGCCACTCGGGGTGCCGGTCGGGGCGGTGCTCGGGGCGGTGCTCGGGGCGCCGCTCGGGGTGCCGCTCGCGGCCGGGGTCGACGGGCCGGAGGTCGGCGGGGTCACGCCGGTCTTGCAGTCCAGGACGCCCTTGAACTCCTTGGCGAAGCCGTTCGGGCCGGTGACGTTGATGTCGTAGGCGGCCTTCTCGGCGACCGGGACGAGCACGTTCTCGGTCTTGCCCGGCTGGACGGTCAGCTGCTTGCCCGGCTTGACCGTGACGGTGGCGGCCTCGTCACCACCGTTGGTGACGGTGACGCGCACGCCGTTGTTCTCGCACTCGACCTGGGCGGTGCTGTCGACCAGCGCGCCCTGGCCCTGCTTCCAGGTGGCCTTGGCGCCGGCGGAGACGCTGAGCTTGCTGGAGCCGGCCAGGATCATGCTCTGGCTGTGCCGCTTCGGGTCGTAGCCCTCGCTGAGGAAGACCCGGCCGCTGGGCACGACGGTGTCGGCGGCGGCGGCCAGGGCGACGGAGCCGTCCGGGGTGCCGGCCGGCACGTCCAGGAACAGCTGGGTCTCCTTGATCGGACCGGTCAGGGTGGCGCCGACCGGCTTGCCGTCCTTGTCCACCACCTTGACCTTGTCGGCGGCGTCACCGGTGACGGTGAGCTTCACCTCGGCGGCGCTGGACTTGAGGGTGAAGGGGCCGAGCTTGTTGCCGGACTTGCCGGAGACGGAGTCCGGGTTGAGCGTCAACGAGGGGTTGGGCTCGGCGGCGATGCCCTTGTTGGCGTCGCCGAGCAGGTAGTCGCGCAGCTTCTTGGCCTTGGCGTTGCGCGGGGTGGCGTTCTTGTTGTCCGAGAACTTCCAGATCGCGGCCTGGGTGCCCGCGGCGGCGTCCTCGGCGGTCAGGCCGTCGACGCCGACGGTCTTGCCGAGCGCCGTCAGGTCCTTGACCTGCGGGTAGGAGTTCTCCAGGATCCAGCGGATCTTGGAGGCCGCCTCGACCTTGTTCTTGCCGCCGAGGGAGCTCGACTTCCAGTCCGACTCCTGGTACTTCGCGGCGCTGTCCAGGTAGACCGGGTTGTCGAAGTCGATGCAGTAGGTCTGGATCTCGCCGTTGGACGTCTTGAGGGTGAACAGACCGCCGTCGACGGTCCCCTTGCCCTCGACGTCGATCTTCTCGCCCACCATCGTGTTCTGGAGGACGGCCTTGACGCCCGCACCCGGGGTGTCCGCCGCGGCCGCCGCACCGGCCGCGAACAGGCCCCCGCCCAACACCAGGCTGGTCGTGAGCATGACAGTGGTTATGCGGGGGAGACTCCGCACCTGCCTCTGGAACATCTGGGATCCCTCCGGGGCCGGGCCGCACCGATGGACAGCCCGCCGACTTGCCGTGCCGCGCGCGCCCCCTGTGGCGCTGCTGCGGGTATGAACCAGACGAATCCTATTGAGCCCCGCAGGCCCCGAAACCCCCATGCGAAATCAGGACGATTCCGTATCTGGATCGTTATCAACCCCCTCAGTTTCGACACAAGCTGACGATCAGCCAGAATCTCCTCGCGACTTTTCGTTATCCGGGCGAGATTGCGCATGCGGGCGCAACAACAGTCTCGATCAACATATTTGTCGACAGTTAAGGTCATCGACCCGTCAGATCAGCGCAGCCTGCTCGTCACCTCCCCGCTCCCCCTCGGCCACCCTGCCCCGCTCCCCCGCCTCCGCCTCCGACGCCCCGTCCGACACCGGCCGCGCCGGCGGCGGGGGCTCCGGCGGGCGCGGCGCCGAGGCCACCGCCAAGGCCTTCCGCGCCTCCAGCGCGTCGGCGATCCACCCCGGCACCACCCCTGCCCCGGCCTGCGCCCCGCTCGGCCCGGTGGCGCCCGACGGCTGCCCGCGCACCCCCGCCGCCCAACGGAACGCCGAGGTACCACGGGTGAGGTCGTGTCCGACCGATCGGGCGTCGATCTCGGCCCCGGTGCGCTTCACCTCGCCGTCGGCCCACTCCCGCAGCCGCAGCCGACCACTCACCAACACCGGATCCCCCTTGGCGAGCGAACCGATCAGATTGACCGCGAGCCCCCGCCAGGCCGTCACCGTCAGCCACTGCGTCTCGCCGTCCGCCCAGCACTCGCGCTGCCGGTCGTACCGGCGCTCGGTGCAGCCGAGCCGGAACTTGGCCATCGGCACCCCGCTGCCCGTTTCGCCGTAGCTCACCTCCGTCGCGACAATGCCGACGATCGTCACCTGCATCTCGTTCACAGTGCACTCTCCGTTCTCGCCGATGCACCGTACGGAATCGACCGGTGCGCGTCGAGAGTGCGCTTCGCGGGAAATCCCCGCCAGAGAGTTCTGAAATCCTGTGGACAACTCGATGCCTCGGAAAACCGACGTCACTCGCAGGGGTGAATTTCGGCCTTTCGGCACCCCTTCGAGCCCATCTCATCGCGGCCATGACAACAAACCGGCTGCTCGCCGCCCCCAACCGACACGCCCCGGAACAGCGCCGACCGACCGTCCGCGCACGTCATCCGACCGGAGGAAGCCGAATACGGCCCCCCACCCGCACCGGTGGCGACACATTCTCCGTGCCGAATCCATAACGGGTGGGGCGGCAGCCCCGTAACGACTGCACAACGTCCGGCTCGGAACACTCCCAGACCGCTGCACTCACGGCGTTCACCTGCGATTATCGGACCGCTCCACCGAACCGACACACCAACGGCGGTGTCGTCACACTCGGCCGAGGAACTGGGCACCCTTATCCTGTCCCCGACAGGTCGAGGGCCCACCGACCCCCACCCCCACCCTCACGGTACGGGGCCGGACACGCGCGCCCCCGGCGCTCGTCGCCCGACCCGGCCACGGTCACGCCCGCCCGGGCGCAGCCCGTCCCGCCCCCATAGCTCAGCGGATAGAGCACCCGCCTTCTAAGCGGTAGGTCGCAGGTTCGAATCCTGCTGGGGGCACCACCTCGGCATTCCCGCAGGCCGCCAGGCCGGCGGCCGCATTGCCCGGCCGTCGCGGGCTCCCGGAAATCCCCTCCGCACACCGCCTGATTGCGTACACCCACCGCACCTAACCCGTGACGATGCGTGTCATGGCCACCGCGATAACAGGCTGCTCCGGATGACCGCCACTGCGGATCGGATGCGGGAGAAGACCCGAACAACCGAAATCCCGGGCGAATCACGCTCCGGGGACAATCCGCCCCACCGACCCGGCCGGGAGCCGCTCGGTCGGGTTCCCGACCGGCCGCTCGGCCCGTGATCGCGAGCCCGGCCGGCCGCTCAGCCGATGGCGGCGAGTCTGCCGCCGGTGGCGCGTCAGTCGGCGGTGGCGAGCCCGGCCAGGTAGGCGTCCAGCAGAGCGGTCTGCCGCTCGGGCGGGAACTCCGCCGGGGCGAACAGCACCTGCACCACCAGGCCGAGCGCGAAGGCCTGCGCGCCGGTCGCGAGCGCGGCGGCGTCAGCCCCGGCCGGGAGCTCCCCGAGCCGCTGGGCGTCCGCGACGTGCACCGCGAGGGCCTCACGCGAGCGGGCGTAGCGACCCGCGTGCGCGGCCGCGAGCGCGGGGTCCGACAGGGCGACGTCCCAGGAGCCGACCCAGATCCGGTTGCCGGCCACCGCCGCCCCGTCCAGCGGCAGGACGTCGAGCAGCGCGGCCCGCAGCCGGGCCAGCCCGGGGGGTGGCGGCGGGGTGCCGTCGGCGGGGGCGGTGCGCCGGGGCCGGGAGCCGGAGCGCCGGTCGAGTTCGTCCAGGGCGTGGCTCAGCAGGGCCCGCTTGTTGGGGAAGTAGTGCGTCAACAGGCCGGTGGAGGCGCTCAGTTCGGTGGCCACGGCACGCAGGGTCAGCCCTTCGAAGCCACGGCTGGAGAGCACCCGCCACACGCCCTCGGACACTTCCAGGCGGCGGGCGTCATGGTCTCCACGGGCCGGTGTCATGGGGGTCATCGTACATACCAAACGTTTGTTATGTATGGTTCCCAGCACACCGCGCATCCCGTGGACCGTGCATCCCGTGAAAGGCCAGCCCATGTTTGCCGTACCGCTCGCCGAGAACGCCGAACTGCGCCCGCTGGAGCCGTGGCAGGCGGCCGAGTTCCTGGCCCACATCGACCGCGCCCGCGCCCACACCGACCCGTGGATCCCCTGGGCCACCCGCTCCACCGACCTCGGCTCCGCCCGCGCCACCCTCCAGCGCTACGCCGACCAGCAGGCCGCCGACAGCGGCCGGATCTACGGCATCTGGCGGGACGGCACGCTGGTCGGCGGCGTGATGTTCGTGAGCTTCAACGCCCAGAGCGGCGTCTGCGAGATCGGCGCCTGGACCGAGCCGGCCGGCGAGGGCGGCGGGCTGATCACCGCCGCCGTCCGGGTGCTGATCGACTACGCCTTCACCACCCGCGGCCTGCACCGCGCCGAGTGGTGGTGCTCCGCCGGCAACGCCCGCAGCCGGGCCGTCGCCGAGCGGATCGGCATGAGCCTGGACGGCACCCTGCGCGAGTGGTACCCGCACAACGGGGTCCGCCACGACAAGCAGATCTGGTCGATCCTGGCTCCGGAGTGGACGCCCGGGGCCTGACCGGACGCGGCGGGGCCCGGTGGACACCCCCGTGTCCCACCGGACCCCGCACCCCGGACCGTCGCCCCAGACCCCTCAGGCCCCTCAGGCCGCCAGCACCGGCGGCTCCGCCGCCACCACCGCCCTGGGCACCCGCAGCGCGAGCAGCAGGACCAGCACCAGCAGACCGCCGGCCGACAGGAACACCACGTCGACGGCGTCCGTGAAGCTGCGCAGCGCGTGCTCGCGGGCCGCGCCGCCGAGCGTCCGGACGGCGCCGAGCGGCAGGCCGGGCGCGCCGTCCGCGAACTCCCGGGCCAGCACGGTGCCGAAGAGCGCCGCGCCGAGCGCGCTGCCGAGGGTCTGGAAGAAGCGGATCCCGGTGGTCGCGACGCCGAGCTGGTGCCGGGGGACGGACTCCTGCACCACCGTGACCAGCTGGCCGATCAGCTGGCCCATCCCGACGCCCAGCAGGACGAGTTCGCCGCAGACCGCCCACAGCCCGGTGGTCGGGCCGCTGAGGCCGAGCAGGAGCAGGGCGATCGCCGCGCAGCCCGCGCCGGCCACCAGGAAGGTGCGCTCCGCATGGCCGCGGGCGGTGAGCCGGCCGGCCAGCAGGCCGACCGCCGTCATCCCGCCCGCCATCGGGATCAGGTAGAGACTGGCCGAGGTGGGGTCGACGCCGCGGGCGATCTGCAGGTAGAGCATCACGTAGACGATCGAGCCGGTCATGCCCATCCCGACCAGGCCCTGGATCGCGAAGCCGAGGCGCACCACGCCGATCCGGAACAGCGACAGCGGCAGCACCGGCTCGGCGGCGGTGGCCTGGCGCCACACGAAGAGGCCGAACGCGGCCAGGGTGGCGGCGACGAGCCCGAGGATCACCGGGGAGGTCCAGGCGTAGTCCTTGCCGCCCCACTCGGTGACCAGCAGCAGCCCGGTCGCGAAGGCGGCGGCGAGGGCCGCGCCGAGGAAGTCCAGGCTGCGGCGGCCTGCCGCCGGCGGCAGCTTGATCACCAGGGCGGTGCCGACCAGGACGAGCAGGCCGAGCGGCAGGTTGATGTAGAAGATCCAGCGCCAGCCGAGGTGGTCGGTGAACAGCGCCCCGATCAGCGGGCCGACCGCCATGCCGATGCCCGCGACGATCCCGCCCATCGCACCGCCCTTGCCGCTGCCGCGCTCGGCCGGGTCCTTGAGGTGGGCGACGACCACCATGGTGACGCTCATCAGCCCGCCGCCGCCGATGCCCTGGAGGGCCCGGAAGGCGATCAGCTGGCCCATCGACTGCGCGAACCCGCAGAGCGCCGAGCCGACCAGGAAGGTGCCGACCGCGCCGAGCAGCACGCGCTTGGCGCCGTACAGGTCGCAGAGCTTGCCGTAGAGCGGCAGCAGCGCGGTCGCGGCGAGGGCGAACGAGCTGATCAGCCAGGGCAGCCGGTCGACGCCGTGGACGGGGTCGAGCTCCCGGACGATCGGCACGGTGGCCGCGGACACGATGTTCATGTCGAGCACGGCCAGCACGATCGTGACCAGGCAGAGCAGCATGCCCAGGTTGCGCTGGGCCGGTGTCATCAAGGCAGGGGCAGCGGGCGCCATCGGTAAGTCCCCCCAGGGTCGGTGGAGTTCGGGCCGGGCCGGTGCGGCCGGCGGCACGTCCTCACCATGGCAGTTTTTTTATACCTGGTCAATTCTTAAGCTCAGCTCAATCTTCATCCTGGTCGATCTTTGATCCTGGTACAGTCGAGCCATGGCGACGCACACCGGCTTCAGCCCCGACGACGACCGCGACCTCGACGCCCTCCCGCTGCGCGAGCGCAAGAAGATCCAGACCGGCATCCGGATCTGGCGCACCGCCATCGGGCTGTTCGCCGAGCGGGACTTCGACCAGGTCTCGGTGGCCGAGATCGCGGCCGCCGCCGAGGTGTCCAAGATGACCGTCTTCAACTACTTCCCCACCAAGGAAGACCTGGTCATGGCCCCCATGGAGCAGCACCTCGACGAGCCGGCCCGGGTGGTCCGCGAACGCGCCCCCGGCACCTCGGCGGTGGCGGCGCTGCGCGAGCAGTACCTCGCCGCGCTGGAGCAGCACGACCCGGCCACCGGGCTGAGCGACGAACCGCTCGTGCTCGACGTGGTCCGACTGATCCACCGCACCCCGGCCCTGGCGATGCGCGCCACCGCCGGCTTCGGCCGGCACGCGCAGGGCCTGCTGACCACCGAACTCCTCGCCCAGGACCCGGCCCACGACGAGCTCACCGCACAGATCGCCGCCGCCCAACTGCTGGCCGCCCGACTGGCCCTGACCACCGAGAACCAGCGCAGGATACTGACCGGCGAACGCGCCGCGGCCGCCCTGCCCGCCGCCCTCGACCGGGCCGCGCGCGCCTTCGCCCTGGTCGAGGGCGGCCTCGGTGACTACTGCGCCGTCACCTCCTGAGAGAGTGGGCGCACCACGACCGCCCGGAGGTGCGCATGGACCAGCCGCTGCTCACGCGGGACCGCTCCGCCCTGCCCGCCCACGCCGAGGGCCTGCACGCGTACGTCGGCGAGGACGGCGTCGCCGTCCTGGAGTTCGCCCGACCGCACCGGCGCAACGCGGTGACCCTGGAGATCTGGCAGGCGCTGCCGAAGGTGCTGCTGCGCCTCGCCGAGCAGCCGGGGGTGCGCGCCCTGCTGGTCACCGGCGCCGGCGGCACCTTCAGCGCGGGCGCGGACATCGCCGAACTCGCCGAGGTGTACGGCGATCCGGAGCGCGCGGACGCCTACCACGCGGTCAACGTCGCCGCCGAGGAGGCACTGGCGGCCTTCCCGCACCCGACCGTCGCCGTGGTGCAGGGCGCCTGCGTGGGCGGCGGCTGCCAGCTGGCCGTCGCGTGCGACCTGCGGTTCGTCGCCGAGGACGCCCGGCTGGGGATCACCCCGGCCAAGCTCGGCGTGGTCTACCCGGCGGTGCCGACCGTACGACTGGCCCGGCTGGTCGGCCCGGCCCGCGCCAAGTACCTGCTGTTCTCCGGCGAGTTGGTGACGGGCCGCGACGCGCTGCCGCTGGGCCTGGCGGAGCGCGTCCTGCCGGGCGCCGAACTGGACGCCGCCGCGCTGGAGTTCGCCCGACTGCTGACCCGGCGCTCGGCCCAGACCATCGGTGCGGTGAAGGCCGCGCTGGCCGTCCCGGCGGAGCGGGCGGCGCAGGCGCTGGCGCCCTGGGAGCGCCGCTCCCGGGAGACCTCGGACGTGCCCGAGGGGCTGGCCGCGTTCCTGGAGGGCCGCCCGGCGCGGTTCTGACCGGGGCCGGGCCTCAGGTCCGGGCACCGGCCGCACGGACGGGCTCGCGTACGATCATCCGATCGGCGCCGGGCCGTCCCGACGCCCCCGTCTGCCGACCTTTCACGCCGACCCCTCACGCCGACCCTTCACGCCGACCCCTTTTGCGCACCCGGAGCACACACCCCGATGACGACCGAGGCCACGACCGCCCCCACCAGCCGGACGATCTGGGCCCGCCGGGTCACCGACGGCGTCGAGCCGAAGAACGTCATCATCGCGATGCTCCCGCTGATGGGCGTCATCCGCTACGGCTGGACGGGCCTCGGCTGGGCGGCCTTCGCGGCCCTGTTCGCGGCCGTCATCCCGACCATGTTCATCCAGCGCGGCATCCGCAAGGGCACCCTGGAGGACCGCCACGTCGGCCACCGGCAGCGCCGGCTGACCGTCATCCCGTTCATCATGGGCTCGGTCGCGACCAGCTTCGCCGTGATGCTCTGGCTCGACGCCCCGGCCGACCTGACCGCGATGGTGCTGGCGATGTTCGCCTCGCTGGTCCCGATCCTGGTGATCACCGTCTGGTGGAAGGTCTCCGTGCACACCGCCGTGGCCGCCGGCGCGGTGGTCTGCCTCGGGATCGCGCTCGGCCCGCTGTGGCTGCTGCTCGCCCCGCTGGTCGCGGCGATCGGCTGGTCCCGGGTGGTGCTGCGGGACCACACCACCGCGCAGACCGTCGTCGGCGCGGCGGTGGGCGCGCTCACCGCCGGACTCGCCTTCTGGGCGGCCCGGTAGCCCGGCGGGCCGACGACCCAACAGCCCGGTAGCCGGGCTCAGCGGATCGGCATCCCCGAGATCGCCCGCGCGATCACCAGCCGCTGGATCTCGCTGGTCCCCTCGAAGATCGAGTAGATCGCGCTGTCCCGGTGCATCCGCTCCACCGGGTACTCCCGGGTGAAGCCGTTGCCGCCGAGGATCTGCATCGCCTGCGCGGTGACCCACTTGGCCGTCTCGCCCGCGTACAGCTTGGACATCGAGCCCTCGGCCGCGGTGAACGGCTGGTTGTTGGCCGCCATCCAGGAGGCCCGCCACACCAACAGGCGGGAGGCGTCGATCCGGGTCTTCATGTCGGCGAGCTGGAAGGCCACGCCCTGGTTGTCGATGATCGGGCGGCCGAACTGCTCGCGGGTCCTCGCGTAGTCCAGCGCCACCTCGTACGCGGCCCGGGCGATGCCGATCGCCTGCGCGCCGACGGCCGGCCGGGAGGCCTCGAAGGTGGCCATCGCCGCGTTGCCCCTGCCCCCCGGGCGCTTGACCCCCTCGCGGGCCCGGGCCAGCCGCTCGTCCAGCTTCTCCTTGCCGCCGAGCAGGCAGCTGCCGGGCACCCGGACGCCGTCCAGCACCACCTCGGCGGTGTGCGAGGCGCGGATGCCGTGCTTCTTGAACTTCTGGCCCTGGCTCAGCCCGGGGGTGCCCGGCGGGACGACGAAGGAGGCCTGGCCTTTCGCCCCGAGCTCCGGGTCGACGGTGGCGACGACGACGTGGACGGCGGCGATCCCGCCGTTGGTGGCCCAGGTCTTGGTGCCGTTGAGCACCCACTCGTCCTTGGCCCCGTCGTACACCGCTCGGGTGCGCAGCGCGGAGACGTCGGAGCCGGCGTCGGGCTCGGAGGAGCAGAACGCGGCCACCTTGAGGTCGTCCGGGGTGCCGAACATCTGCGGGGTCCAGGTGCCGATCTGCTCGTCGGTGCCGTTGGCGAGCACCGCGACGGCGGCCAGCGTGGTGCCGACGATGGACAGCCCGATGCCCGCGTCGCCCCAGAACAGCTCCTCCATGGCGATCGGGATGCCGACGCCGGAGGGGTCGAAGTACTGCTGGGCGTAGAAGTCCAGCGAGTAGATGCCCAGCTTGGCGGCCTCCTGGATGATCGGCCAGGGGGTCTCCTCGCGCTCGTCCCACTCGGCCGCGGCGGGGCGGACGACGTCGGCGGCGAAGCCGTGCAGCCAGTCGCGTACGGCGAGCTGGTCCGCACCCGGGTCCAGCGAGAACGTGCTGCTCATGGTGCTTGCCTCCGAAGAAGGGGTACGGCCGACCAGGGGGGTTACCTCGGGTAACATCGTCGGAGTCTGCTACTGATTGGTAACCGGTGTCAACGCCCAGTCAGACCCCGAATCCAAGGAGCAGCACATGTCCCGAGAGCCCCGCCGCGAGCAGCTGCTCAACGCCGCCGACCGGGTCATCCAGCGGAACGGCCCGACCGCCAGCATGAACGCCATCGCCGCCGAGGCCGGCATCACCAAACCGATCCTCTACCGCCACTTCGGCGACCGGAACGGCCTGATCACAGCCCTCACCGAGCGCCACACCAGCGGCCTGCTGGCCGCCGTCCGGGCCGCCCTCGCCGAACCACTGGAGCGCCGCGACCGGGTCGAACACGTCCTGGACACCTACCTGGCCGGGATCGAGGCCCGCCCGCAGGTCTACCGACTGCTCACCCACCCCGAACCGGGCGACCCGAGCGGCCCCGGCACCGCACTCGCCCCCGCACTGCGGCAGATCGCCGCGGAGATCACCCGGGCCGTGCAGAGCCAGGTCGACCTCGGCGCCGACCGCGAGCTGCTCGCCGAGGCCTGGGGCCGGGGCATCACCGGCATGGTGCTGGCGGCCGGCGACTGGTGGCTGGAGACCAGACCCTGCTCACGCACCCGCATGGTGCAGGCGCTCGCCGACCTGCTCTGGGGCCGCCTGGCCGCCGCCGCGGACCTGCCCACCCCCGCCACCCCGGCCCCGGCCCCGGCCCCGACCTCGGCCCCGGACGCCGACTGAACTCCCCTTCCGCGCAAGGCCCTTGTGCGACACCCGGCACCGCAGGCATCATCGGGCCCCCACCCCCGCGCCGTACGAGGTCCCGATGCGCCTGCGCCGCACCGCCGCCGCCCTGCTGCTCGCCGCCACCACGGCCCTCACCGCGGCCCCCGCCACCCCCGCCGCCGCGCACGACGGCGCCCACGGCGGCCCGCCCGCGCGGTTCCCCGCCGCGACGGCCACCGGCCCCGACGGCCGCACCGCCTTCACCGACGCCCAGGGCCGCCGCCTCCACCTGCGCGGCTTCAACCTCGACAAGTACGCCGAGACCACCGAGGCCGACCTCAAGTCCCTGGCCGCGCAGGGCTTCACCCTGATCCGGGTGGCGGTCTCCTGGAACAGGCTGGAGCCCGTCCGCGGCCGCCTCGACCCGACCGAACTGCACCGGCTGCGCCAACTCCTCGGCTGGGCCGACCGGTACGGCCTGCTCGCCCTGATCGACCTGCACCAGGACGTCTACGGGCCGGCGTTCGGCGGCGGCGACCGAGGCATCCCGCCCTGGGCCACCCGGGACGACGGCCTGCCGTTCACCCCCGACCCGAACGACTGGTTCGCCGGCTACTTCCAGCCCGCCGTCCAGGCCGCCTTCCGCCACCTCTACGACGACCCCGACCTGCGCGCCTGGCAGGCCGACTTCTACACCCGGCTCGCCCTCGAACTGCGCGGCCACCGCTCGCTGCTGGGCTACGACCTGTTCAACGAGCCGTTCGGCCCGGTGGACGGCGACCCGACCGACCCGGCCGTCCTCGCCGCCGCCTCCGCCGCCCTCGAACAGGGCCGGCTCGCCGACATGTACCGCCGCCTGATCGCCGCCGTGCGCCGGGTCGACTCCCGCGCCTGGCTGTTCGTCGAACCCACCGTCCTGGTCGGCCAGGGCGTACCCACCCGGCTGCCCGGCTTCGACGACCCGCGCCCCGGCCCGCCCCGGCTCGGCTACGCGCCGCACTTCTACGACACCGCGGTCGAGAACGGCGCCGACTGGGACCCGGCCGACGGCTTCGTCGAGCGCTACACCGCCGCGATCACCGCCTACCCCGCCGCCCACCGCCTGCCCGTCCTGGTCGGCGAATGGGGCCCGCCCGACTCCCGCAGGCCGGGCAACACCCTGCTGGTCCGCCGGCAGGTCGCCGCGATGGACGGCTTCGCCGAGGGCTGGACCATGTGGTACTGGTGCCGCGGCACCGGCGGCTACTGCGCGCTCGACCCGGCCGGGCGCCCCGCCCCCGGCGACGAACCCGCCTTCGGCCCGTACCCGGCGGCCGTCGCCGGGACGGACGTGCGCACCGGCGCCACCACCGTCCGCTGGAGCGCCGACGGCACCCGGCACGGCAGCGAACTCGTCCTGCCCCCGGCGGCGTTCCCGCACGGCGCCGACGTCACCGTCACCCCCGCCGCCGCCCGCGTCGACGTCGAACAGCCAGCCGGCGGGCGGGCCGGAACCGTCCGGATCCGCCTCCCGCACGCCCGCCCGGGCACCCCGGTGACGGTCACGGTCACACCGCGCTGACCGCCACCGGGGCCGAAACGGCTAGACCAGGCCCCGCCGCGCCAGCAGCGGCCCGGTCTCCGGCGCCCGGCCGACCACCGCGCGGAAGGACTCCAGCGGGTCCCGGCCGTAGCCGCGCGCCAGCAGCTCGCGCCGGAACAGCTCGCCGCTCTCCCGCACCGCGCGCCCGTTGCCCTCGAACCACTGCACGGTGTCGGCGTCCAGCACCTCCGACCAGATGTACGCGTAGTACCCGGCGCTGTAGCCGCTGGCGAAGACGTGCTGGAAGTACGCCGTCCGGTAGCGCGGCGGGATCGCCGGCACCGCGATCCCGGCCTCCGCCAGCGCCCGTGCCTCGAACTCCTCGGCGTCCGCGATCTCCCGGCCCTGCGGCACGGTGTGCCAGGCCCAGTCCAGCAGCGTCGCCGCGAGGTACTCCACCGTCCGGAAGCCCTCCCCGAAGCCCTCGGCCGCCACCATCCGCTCGACCAGCTCGGCCGGCAGCGGCTCCCCGGTCACGTGGTGGCGCGCGTAGTTGGCCAGCACCTCCGGCCGGACCATCCACATCTCGTTGACCTGCGAGGGGAACTCGACGAAGTCCCGGGGCACCGAGGTGCCCGCGAACAGCGGGTACCGCACGTCCGAGAACAGCCCGTGCAGCGCGTGCCCGAACTCGTGGAAGAGCGTGCGCACCTCGTCCCAGGCCAGCAGCACCGGCTCGCCCGGCGCCGGGCGGGCGATGTTCAGGTTGTTGATCACCACCGGCCGGCGGCCGGTCAGCCCCGACTGGCTCACCAGCTCGTCCATCCAGGCACCGCCGCGCTTGGACGCCCGGGCGTGGAAGTCGCCGATGAACAGGCCCAGCGAACCGCCGTCCTCCTCGAACACCTCGAAGACCCGCGCGTCCGGGTGGTGGGCCGTCAGGTCCGTCCGCTCGGTGAAGGTCAGCCCGTACGCCAGCCCCGCGGCGAAGAACACGCCGTCCCGGAGCACCCGCTCCAGCTCGAAGTACGGGCGCAGCACCGCCGCGTCCACCTGGTAGGAGCTCTGCCGGACCTTCTCCGAGTAGTACGCCCAGTCGTGCGCGGCGATCTCCTCGATCCCGTCCGCCGCCGCCAGCTTGGCCAGCTCGGCGGCCTCCCGGCCGGCGTTGGCCACCGCCGGACCCACCAGCCGGGCCAGCAGTCCGGACACCGCCTCCACCGTGCCCGCGGTCTCGTCCTCCACCACGTACGCGGCGTGGCTCGGGTGCCCCAGCAGCGCGGCCCGCTCGGCGCGCAGCCCGGCCATCCGGATCGCCAGCGGGCCGTTGACCGCCAGGCCCCGGTCGAGCGAGGCCGCCAGCAGCCGCTCGCGCACCGACCGGTCGGTCAGCCGGGCCAGTTCGGGCTGGCCGGAGGTGCTCTTCAGGGACAGCACGAACCGGCCCTCCTGCCCGAGCACCCGGGCGTTCTCCGCAGCGGCGGCGACCTCGTCCGCGGACAGCCCGTCCAGCTCCTCGGCCGCGTCCACGACCAGCGCGGCGGCCTTGCTGGCGGCGTTCACGTTCTGCTGGAACGTCGTGCCGAGCGCGGCGAGTTCGGCGTTCAGCTCGCGCAGCCGGGCCTGCTCGGCCTCGCCCAGCCGGGCGCCGGAGCGGACGAAACGGGTGTGCCGGGTCTCCAGCAGCCGCAGCGACTCCGGGTCCAGGCCCAGTTCGGCGCGGCGCCCGTACAGCTCCTCGATCCGGGCGAACAGGGCGCGGTCCAGGTGGATCGCGTCGTGGTGCGCGGCCAGCAGCGGGCTCACCGCGGTCTCCACCTCGTCGACCGGCTCGCTGGTGTCCGAGGACGACTGGTTGCGGAACACCGCGTCCACCCGGCGCAGCAGCTCCCCGGAACGCTCCAGGGCGACCAGGGTGTTGTCCGGCGTCGGCGGCCGCGGATCCGCGGTGATCGCCGCGATCTCGGCCAGCTGCTCCGCCATCCCGCGCTCGTACGCGGGCAGGAAGTGCTCCGGCCGGATCTCGGCGAAGGGCGGCAGTTCGTAGACCAGGGGGCTGGGCTTGAAGAACGGGTTCTCGGTCATTTCGCCGACCCTACGCCGTGTCACCCACCCTGCCTATGCGCCCCCGCCCCCGTTGTCGTACCCACCCGTTAACGTCGAGCCCGGACACCCGAACGACCGCACACCCGTGCCCGTACCCGCACGCCAGAACAGCGCGCCGGAGAGGAGACGCCCCCGTGGCACCCAGGACGGCCCTCGCCCCCGACCCGCACGGCCCCGGCGGCCGGCTCCAGCCGCTCGACGACGCCGGCACCCCGCTCGGCCCGCCCGAGAAGGTCCCCGACCTCGCCGCCGCCGTCGCCGCCCGGGAGGCCGCCGAGCACTCCCGTTGGGTGTGGGCCGCCACCGACAGCGCCTACGCGCCGCTGCTGCCCCGGCTGCCCGACCGGCTCGCCCGCTGCCACGACCTGCGCCTGGTCGAGGCCCTGCTGCTGGCGCACGAGGGCCGGTTCGGCGCGCCGCGCTCGCTCGGCGCCGCCTGGTCCCGGCTGCGCGGCCTGCCCGTCCCGGACGACCTGCCCGAGCCCGGCTCCGCCGAGGCCGACGACGGGCAGGACACCCTGTTCGCGCCCGACCGGCTGCAACTGCCGCCCGGCGCCGACCCGCTGACCGCCGTCGTCGCCGTCCACGCCGAGCAGCAGCGCCGGATCGCCGCGATCGCCGACCCGGCCGCCCGGCACCGGTTCCGGCTGCTGGTCGCCGCCGAGTCCGCCGGCGCACTCGTCGCCGCCGAGATCGCGTACGACGGGCTGCCCTGGCGCGCCGACGTCCACGACCAACTGCTCACCGAACTCCTCGGCCCCCGCCCGACCGTCCCCGGCGCCCAGCCGAGACTGCTCGCCGACCTCTCCGTCGAACTCCAACAGGCCCTCGGCGGGCGCCCGTTCAACCCCGACTCGCACACCCAGGTGCTGCGCGCCTTCGCCGAGAACGGCATCCAGCTCGGCTCCACCCGCTCCTGGGAGCTCAAGGGCGTCGCCCACCCGGCCGCCGCGCTGCTGATCCGCTACAAGGAGCTGTCCCGGATCCACGCCGCGCACGGCTGGGCCTGGCAGGACGCCTGGGCCCGCGGCGGCCGGTTCCGGCCCGAGTACGTGGTCGGCGGCGTGGTCTCCGGACGCTGGGCCAGCCGCGGCGGCGGCGCGCTGCAGATCCCGCGCATCCTGCGCCGCGCCGTCGTCGCCGACCCGGGCTGGCTGCTGGTCGTCGCCGACGCCGCCCAGCTGGAGCCCCGGGTGCTCGCCGCGCTCTCCCAGGACGCCGGGCTGGCCCGCACCGCCGCCGGCGGCGACCTGTACGAGGCGCTGGCCGCCAACGCCTTCCAGGGCGACCGCGACAAGGCCAAGCTCGGCCTGCTCGGCGCCATGTACGGGCAGACCAGCGGCGACATCGGCCCGCTGCTGAACACCCTGCGCCACCGCTACCCCGCCGCGATGGGCTACGTCGAGGCCGCCGCCCGCACCGGCGAGGACGGCGGGGTGGTCGCCTCCCGGCTGGGCCGGGTCTGCCCGCCCGCCTCCGCCGAGTTCCTCGACCTCACCGAGGCCCCCGACACGGCCGGCGAGGCCGGCGGCCGGCAGGCCCGCGCCCGCGGCCGCTTCACCCGCAACTTCGTCATCCAGGCCAGCGCCGCCGACTGGGCACTCGCCCTGCTCGCCGCCCTGCGCCGCCGGCTGGGCGAGCTGCCGGCGGCCGGCCCGGCGGAACGCCCGCACCTGGTGTTCTTCCAGCACGACGAGGTGATCGTGCACACCCCGGCCAACCTCGCCGACGAGGTGGCCGCCGCGGTCGCCGAGGCGGCCGACGAGGCCCGCCGCCTGGTGTTCGGCGACACCCCGGTCCGCTTCCCGCTCACCACGGCGGTGGTGGACTGCTACGCCGACGCCAAGTAGCCGCCCCCTCTTCCCGGTCTCCGGCCCCGCGGCTTCACAGCTTCCGGAACGAGCGGGCCTCCTCGGCCGCCGCGACCACCTCCGCCAGCGCCGCCCCGGTCGAGGCGGTGACGGCGGCCGCCACCGCGCCCTCCACGAACGGCGCGTCCACCAGCCGCACGCCCGGGCGCGGCTCGTCCTCCAGCACCGTGACGGCGGTGAGCACCGAGCTGCCGAGATCCGGCAGCACGACCACGCCCGCCCCGCCGTCCGCCTCCGCGACGGCCCGCGCGATCAGGTCGTAGCTGGTGCCGAGCCCGCCGTCCTCCGTACCCCCCGCGCACACCACCCGCACGCCGCCCGAGGCGAGTTCGGCGAGCAGCTCGCGCAGCCCGGCGGCCAGTCGGGCGCTGTGCGAGACCAGGACGATACCCACGTGTTCGCTCATGCGCCCGACCCTACGACCGACCTCGTGGCCGACGCCGCTACTCCGGGAGAGTGACGCGAATCCCGCGTGTCGCACCCCGTGCCCACCACCCCCGTCTGGCGTAGCGTCGGGGCAGCAGCGTCCACGGCCGACGACCCGCACAAGGGAGCGAAGAGCGTTGAAGAAGCTGATCAACACCCCGGAGAGCGTCCTGGAGGACGCGTTGGCCGGAGTCGCCGCCGCCCACCCCGAGCTGACGGTGGACATCCCCAACCGGGTGATCACCCGGGCCGCCCGCCCGGCCGGGCCCAAGGTCGCGGTGATCTCCGGCGGCGGCTCCGGCCACGAGCCGCTGCACGGCGGCTTCGTCGGCCCCGGCATGCTGGACGCCGCCTGCCCCGGCGAGGTCTTCACCTCCCCGGTACCGGACCAGATGCTGGCCGCCGCCCAGACCGTGGAGAGCGGCGCCGGCGTCGTCTTCATCGTGAAGAACTACACCGGCGACGTGATGAACTTCGAGCTCGCCGCCGAACTCGCCGCCGAGGAGGGCCTGGCGGTCCGCACCGTCCTGGTCGATGACGACGTCGCGGTCGAGGACTCCACCTGGACGGCCGGCCGCCGCGGCACCGGGGCGACCGTCCTGGTCGAGAAGGCCACCGGAGCGCTGGCCGAACGCGGCGCCCCGCTCGACGAGGTGGCCGCCCTGGGCGAGCGGGTCAACGCCGCCTCCCGCTCCTTCGCCATCGCGCTCACCGCTGCCACCACCCCGGCCGCCGGCAAGCCCGGCTTCGACCTGCCCGAGGACGAGATCGAGGTCGGCGTCGGCATCCACGGCGAGCCCGGCCGTCGCCGCGAGAAGCTGCGCCCGGCCCGCGCGCTGGCCGCCGAGGTGGTCGACACCATCCTCGCCGACCACCACCTGGCCCCGGGCGACGAGGTGATCGCCCTGCTCAACGGCCTCGGCGCGACCCCCCTGCTGGAGCTGTACATCGCCTACGGCGAGGTCGCCGCCCGGCTCGCCGAGCGCGGCATCACGGTGGCCCGCAGCCTGGTCGGCAACTACGTCACCAGTCTGGACATGGCGGGCTTCTCGCTCACCCTCACCAAGGCCGACCCGCAGCTGCTGGAGCTGTGGGACGCGCCCGTCGACACCCCCGCCCTCAAGCGGGCCTGAGCCGGGAGACGCCATGGACTTCGACACCCCCCTCGCCGAGGCCTGGGTCCGCGCGATCGCCGCGGCCGTCGAGAAGGAGCAGGGCCGGCTCACCGAGCTGGACTCGGCGATCGGCGACGGCGACCACGGCAGCAACCTCCGGCGCGGCTTCTCCGCCGCCCTGGCCGCCCTCGACGGCCTCCGGCCGGCCGGCCCGGGCGCGGTGCTCACCAAGGTGGGCAGCACGCTGATCTCCAAGGTCGGCGGTGCCTCCGGCCCGCTCTACGGCAAGGCCTTCCGCGCCATCGGCGCCGCCCTGCCCGATCCCGCCCTGGCCGACCCCACCGACCCGGCCGACCCGGCCGGCCCGGCCGCCGTCGCCGAGGCACTGGCGGCCGGCCTGGACGCCGTCCGCACCCTCGGCAAGGCCGTGCCCGGGGACAAGACCATCGTCGACGCCTACACCCCGGCCGTCGCCGCCTTCCGCGCCGCGGCCGGCGCCGGGGCCACCCTCCCCGAGGCGGCGGCCGCCGCCGCCGAGGCCGCCGACCAGGGCGCCCGCGACACCGTCCCCCTCCAGGCCCGCAAGGGCCGCGCCTCCTACCTCGGCGAGCGCAGCATCGGCCACCAGGACCCTGGCGCCACCTCCACCGCCCTCCTCTTCCGCGCCCTCGCCGACGTCACCGCGTCCTGAGGCGCCCTCCTCCTCCCCCTCCCCACGCGGGGAGGGGGAGGAGGCCGGCCCTCAGCCGTCCGTCCTGGCGATCAGCAACAGCAGGGCGTCGTCCCGCAGTTCCCCGCCCGTATGCGCGAGCAGGTCCGCGTACACCCGCCCCACCGCCGCCTCCAGATCCCCCTCCGACCGCGTGGCGCCCCGCACCAGCGGCCCGACCCGCTCCGCCAGCGGGTAGAACTCCCCGCTCTTGCGGTGCCGCGCCTCGACCACCCCGTCCGTGCAGAGCACCAGGACGTCCTCCGCCCCGAACGGCTGGTCCCAGCTGGCCGGTTCGCCCGTCGCCAGCCGTCCGAGGCCGAGCGGCACCCAGGGGTCGGGGGCGTCCAGCACGTGCGCCCGCCCGTCGCCGTCGACCCGGATCGGCGGGACGTGCCCGTACTGCAGCAGTTCCATCACCCCGGGCGTGCGGAACTCCGCGAACAGCGCGGTGGTGAACTCCCCGTCCGGGACGTGCCGCTCGACGCTGGCCTCGATCCGCGCCGCGACGCCCCGCAGCCCGGCCTCGTCGTACGCAGCCTCCCGGAACGCGCCGAGCACCACGGCCGCGGTCTGCACGGCGGAGAGACCCTTGCCCCGGACGTCCCCGACCGCGACCCGGGTGCCGTGCGGCGTCTCCAGCACCGAGTACAGGTCCCCGCCGATCCGTGAGGCGTCGGCCGCCGACACGTACCGGACGGCCAGCCGCAGCGGCCCGACGGCCGGCCCGGGCAGCCGCAGCAGGGCCCGCTGGGCGGCCTCGGCGACGGAGCTGACGGCCGCGAAGGCCGCCGCGCGCCGCATCCGGATCTTGGCGACCCAGGCGGAGAAGAGCGTCAACACGACATAGCTGACCATCGCACCGTAGAGGAAGCGCGCGTCGTTGATGTTGTCGACCTCGTCGTAGTGGCTGAGCCCGAAGACCGCGAGCAGGCCGAGCGCGCAGACGGCGAGCAGTTCGCCCGGTCTGAGGGTGAGCGCGGCGGCGGCCGGGACGACGGTCATCAGCGGTGCCAGGTAGCGGTCCTTGCCGGAGAGGAGGTCAGCGAGTGCGACCAGGAGCACGGCGAGCAGCGCCGGGCTGGCCCGCCGCCAGAACGGCACGTCCTGGAGGTCGGCGGCCAGCAGGGCGCCGCGCCGCCGGTCCGGCGGCAGCCCGGCGGCGCTGGGGGCCGAGGGGGACTGGGCACGGCGGGTCGGGAACACATACCGAACATAAGGGACGTTCGCGGCACCCACCCGCCCGCCTACCGCGTTTCCGTCCGCCGCGGCCGCCGCCCCGCCGCACGGGCGTCCCGATCGCCCCTAAATGCCCTATTTGTCATACAGTTCGACCAAAGCGGCTACCCCGAGGAGGCCCTGACCGGTGTCCGGCTACCGCAACACCCCCCGCATCTCCGACGCCCCGGCCCGCACGACGGCCACGTCCGACCACTGGCTGAGGGTCTTCGCCGTCGGCCTGCTGCTCTGGGGCGCCACCGTCGTCGTCACGTTCCTCACCGGGAACAGCAACCTCGTCCCGACGATCGTGCTGCTCGGCAGCTTCCTGGTCCCGGCCACCGTGGTGATCTGGGCCTACGAGCGCTACGCCGGCGACCTCGGCCCGGACCGGATCTTCGCCTGCTTCGGCGTCGGCGGCATCATCGGCGTCCTGGGCGCCTCGGTGCTGGAGAGCTACCTGGTCTCGCCCTCGGCCTCGATGTACGTCGCCGTCGGGCTGATCGAGGAGGCGGCCAAGCTGGCCGCCCTGGTCATGGTGAGCCGCCGACTGCGGGTCAGCGGGCTGCGGCACGGGCTGGTGCTCGGCGCCACCGTCGGCGCGGGGTTCGCCGCGTTCGAGAGTGCCGGATACGCGTTCAACGCCGTGCTGAGCAACCAGGGGCTTTCGCTCGAGGACCTGGTCGAGACGGAGATCCTGCGCGGGGTGCTCGCGCCGGTCGGCCACATCCTGTGGACGGCGATCGTCGGCGGGGTGCTGTTCAGCGAGCGCCGCGGCGGGCGGTTCCGCTTCACCACCCCGGTCGCCGTCACCTACCTGGGCGTATCGCTGCTGCACGCGCTCTGGGACAGCACGAGCGGCATCGCCGTCTGGCTGGTCGCCAAGACCACCGCGAGCTCCTGGCAGCGCGCCCTGTTCGAGCTCGGCCACATGCCCGACCCCACCAGCGAGCAGGTGCACCTGTACACCCTCTACGACACGGCCGGGCTGCTCGTGGTCTCCTTGGGCGGGCTGCTCTGGCTGCGGCTGCTGATCCGGCGCGAGCGCGCGCCGATCCCGGCCCAGCTCCCGGCCTCCCCGGCCTGAGGCGGTCCGGCGCATACGCTCGACCGGCGCGCGCGCCCGTGACGCGCGCCACTTCACCCACCCCTCCCGGAAATACCCCTGAGGGGTATGGTGTTGTCAGAGTAGAACCCGGGCCGACGCCCGGGGCGCCACACCTCCCGGAGGCCCGGATGTCCAGCACCACCACCTACACCGTGACCGGCATGAGCTGCGGCCACTGCGAGAAGGCGATCAGCGAGGAGCTCTCCGCCCTCACCGGCGTCACCGAGGTCGCCGCCGACTCCAAGGCCGGCACCGTGACGGTCTCCTCCCTCGCCCCGCTGGACGACGAGCAGGTCCGCAGCGCCGTCGACGAGGCCGGCTACGAACTGGTCGGCCGCAGCGCCTAGGCCCCCTGTACGCCCGGTACGGCGGGGCCCGGGCAGCGGACCCCGCCGTACACCCCCACCGAGGAGCTGCCGAGGAGCCGATCCGCATGAGCGAGCGAAGCGAACTGGTCACCACCGCCCCCGGCGTCCAGGGCACCCCCGGGGTCCGGGACCGGGTCGAGCTGTCGATCGGCGGCATGACCTGCGCCTCCTGCGCGACCCGGATCGAGAAGAAGCTCAACCGGATGGACGGCGTCGAGGCCACCGTCAACCTCGCCACCGAGAAGGCCCGGGTCGACTACGGCCCCGGGGTGACGGTCGAGGACCTGATCGCCACGGTCGAGCGCACCGGCTACACCGCCGAACTCCCGCCGCCCCCGGCCCCCGCCCTCCCGACCGGCGCCGACGCCAGTAGCGGTGCCAGTACCGGTACCGACACCGCCGACCCGCTGTACGACCGGCTGCTGATCAGCGCCGTCCTCAGCGTCCCGGTGGTCATGCTGTCGATGATCCCGGCCCTCCAGTTCGCCAACTGGCAGTGGCTCGCCTTCGCACTCACCGGCCCGGTCGTGGTCTACGGCGGCCTGCCGTTCCACCGCGCCGCCTGGACCAACCTCAAGCACGGCGCCGCGACCATGGACACCCTGGTCTCGCTCGGCACCCTGGCCGCCTTCGGCTGGTCGTTCTGGGCACTGTTCTGGGGCCACGCGGGCCTGCCCGGGATGCACCACGACTTCTCACTGGCGATCGGCGACACCGACGCCCCCTCCACCCTCTACCTGGAGACGGCCGCCGCCGTCACCGTGCTGATCCTGCTCGGCCGCCACCTGGAGGCCCGCTCCAAGCGCCGGGCCGGGGCCGCCCTGCACGCCCTGCTCGACCTCGGCGCCAAGGACGTCACCGTGCTGCGCGGCGGGGCCGAGGTCCGGATCCCGGTCGGCGGCCTGGCCGTGGGCGACCGGTTCGTGGTGCGGCCGGGCGAGAAGATCGCCACCGACGGCGTGGTGGTCGAGGGCGGATCGGCGGTGGACGCCTCGATGCTCACCGGCGAGTCCGTACCGGTCGAGGTCGGCGTCGGCGACCAGGCCACCGGCGCCACCGTCAACGCGGGCGGCCGGCTGGTGGTCGAGGCCACCCGGATCGGCGCGGACACCCAGCTGTCCCGGATGGCCCGGCTGGTCGAGGACGCGCAGAACGGCAAGGCCGCCGCCCAGCGCCTCGCCGACCGGATCTCCGCCGTCTTCGTCCCGATCGTCATCCTGCTCGCGCTCGCCACCCTGGTCGGCTGGCTCCTGGCCTCGGACAGCCCCACCGAGGCGTTCACCGCCGCCGTGGCCGTGCTGATCATCGCCTGCCCGTGCGCCCTGGGCCTGGCCACCCCGACCGCGCTCATGGTCGGCACCGGCCGCGGCGCCCAACTGGGCATCCTGATCAAGGGCCCCGAAGTACTGGAGACCACCCGCCGGGTGGACACCGTCGTCCTGGACAAGACCGGCACCGTCACCACCGGCCGGATGACCCTGCTCGCCGTGCACACCGCCGAGGGCGTCGACGAGACCGAGGCGCTGCGCCTGGCCGGCGCCCTGGAGCACGCCTCCGAGCACCCGATCGCCGCCGCCATCGCCACCGCCGCCGCGGAGCGGGCCGGCGCGCTGCCGCCGGTCGAGGACTTCCGCAACCTCCCCGGGCGGGGCGTGCAGGGCGTCGTCGAGGGCCGGACGGTGGTCGCCGGGCGCGAGGCCCTGCTCGCCGACCGGGCCCAGCACCTGCCGCCCGTCCTGGCCCGCGCCAAGGCCGCGGCCGAGGCGGCCGGGCGGACCGCGATCGCGGTGGGCTGGGACGGCGAGGCCCGGGCCGTCCTGGAGGTCGCGGACGCGGTCAGGCCGACCAGCGCCGAGGCGATCGCCCGGCTGCGCGCGCTGGGCCTGCGTCCGGTGCTGCTGACCGGCGACAACCGGGCGGTCGCCGAGGCCGTCGCGGCCGAGGTCGGCATCGCCCCGGCGGACGTGGTCGCCGAGGTGCTGCCCGAGGACAAGGTCGCCACCGTCAAGCGGCTCCAGGCCGAGGGCAAGGTCGTGGCGATGGTCGGCGACGGCGTCAACGACGCGGCCGCCCTCGCCCAGGCCGACCTGGGCCTGGCCATGGGCACCGGCACCGACGCCGCGATCGAGGCCGGCGACCTCACCCTGGTCCGCGGCGACCTGCGCTCGGCGGCCGACGCCATCCGGCTCTCCCGCCGCACGCTCGGCACCATCAAGGGCAACCTGTGCTGGGCCTTCGGCTACAACGTGGCAGCGATCCCGCTGGCCGCCGCCGGGCTGCTCAACCCGATGGTCGCCGGCGCCGCGATGGCCTTCTCCTCGGTCTTCGTGGTCACCAACAGCCTGCGGCTGCGCCGCTTCCAGCCCGCCTGACCCACCCGCGCGACGCGGAAGGGCCCGGACCGCCAGGTCCGGGCCCTTCCCTGCGCCAGCGCGTCACCGCCCGAGCAGCTCGCCGCCGTTGCAGTGCAGGATCTCGCCGGTGATGAACCCGGCCTCGGGCGAGGCCAGGAAGTAGACCGCGGCCGCGACCTCACCGGTCTCCCCGATCCGGCCCAGCAGGGTGCGGGCCGCCCGGCGGGAGACCTCGGCCTCGTCCAGCCGGGGGCCGAAGAACTCGGTGCCGGCCACCGTCCCGGGCGCGACGATGTTGGCGGTGATCCCGGAGGTGCCCAACTGGGCAGCCAGGAAGTGGTTCCAGGCGTGCAGCGAGGCCTTCGCCGCGCCGAACGAGCCGGCCCCGCGCAGGGCGGCGATCGAGCTGATGGTGACCACCCGGCCGGCGCCGGGGGTGAGCCGGTCCCGGATCGACTCGGTGAGCAGCACCACGGTCAGCACGTTGCGCTCGAAGTCGCCGCGCCAGCGGGCCAGCAGGGCGTGCGGCCCGGCGCCGATCACGGTCTCCCGGCTGCCGGCGTTGTTGACCAGGACGTCGATCCGCTCGGGCAGTTCGGCGAGCGCGGCCTCGACGGCATCGGGGTCGGCGAGATCGCACACCAGCGGGGTGACGTTCGGCCCGAGGTCCGCCGCGGCCTTCTCCAGGACCGCGCGGCGGCGGCCCACGATCACGACCCGTTCGCCCGCCTCGGCGAACCGCCGCGCGACTTCGTACCCGATTCCCGTGCCACCGCCGGTGACAACGACGTTCCTGGCCATCTGCGCACTCCCTCCCCAGCTCCGCCGCCACGCTGCGAGGGTGCGGGACGGTCCGTACCGGAATGCCACGATTCCTATCACGCTCGGTTGCCGTGACTGCGGGGAGGGTGACGTCGCACGCGCGGGAACGTGTGATATGGGCTCGGCACGAGGTGCACACGGAGCGTGGCGAGAGGCAGCTCACACCCCCCGGGCGTAACTTCTCGCACCCTGATACGTCTTAGGTTGGTAGTGCGGCAGTTTTCCGATGAGCGGGGACGCGACGAACGGCAATGCGTCCCCGCGCTTCCACCGACTGCCGCCGACGGGGCTCCGGCGGGCCCCGGGACGGTCGTCGACCTTGACGGCCTTCGCGCACGACGCCGGGGTTGCGGCGGGTCAGGGACGCTTTGAGCGGCCGTCCCCGGCTTCGGCCCGGCCCCGGAGTCGTGCGCCGTACGGTTCCGCCCCAGCGCGGGCGCCCACCCGGGCCCACCGCACGGGGACGCGGAAGGGCCCGGCCGCCAAGTGGCGACCGGGCCCTTCCGGGTGCAGCGTCAGCGGTCGCCGAGGGCGACGTAGTCGCGGATCTCGACGCCGGTGTAGATCTGGCGCGGACGGCCGATCCGGCTGGTCGGGTCGTTGATCATCTCGTGCCAGTGGGCGATCCAGCCCGGCAGCCGGCCGAGGGCGAACAGCACGGTGAACATGCTGGTCGGGAAGCCCATGGCGCGGTAGATCAGGCCGGTGTAGAAGTCCACGTTCGGGTAGAGCTTGCGCGAGATGAAGAAGTCGTCCTTGAGGGCGTGCTCCTCCAGCTTGAGCGCGATGTTCAGCAGCTCGTCGTTCTTGCCGAGCTGGCCGAGGACCTCGTGCGCGAGCAGCTTGACCTGCGCGGCGCGCGGGTCGAAGGCCTTGTAGACGCGGTGGCCGAAGCCCATCAGCTTGACGCCGGCTTCCTTGTTCTTCACCTTCGTGATGAACGCGTCGACGTCGCCGCCGTCCTTCTGGATGCTCTCCAGCATCTCCAGCACGGCCTGGTTGGCGCCGCCGTGCAGCGGGCCCCAGAGCGCCGAGATGCCCGCCGAGATCGAGGCGAACAGGTTGGCGTGGCTGGAGCCGACCAGGCGCACGGTGGAGGTCGAGCAGTTCTGCTCGTGGTCCGCGTGCAGGATGAGCAGCTTGTCCAGGGCGTTGACGATCACCGGGTTGAGCTCGTAGTCCTCGGCGGGGACGGCGAAGGTCATCCGCAGGAGGTTCTCGACGTAGCTCAGGTCGTTGCGCGGGTAGACGAAGGGCTGGCCCATCGCCTTCTTGTACGCGTAGGCGGCGATCGTCGGCAGCTTGGCGAGCAGGCGGACGGTCGACAGGTGACGCTGGCCGGCGTCGAACGGGTTGTGGCTCTCCGGGTAGAACGTGGAGAGCGCGCCGACCACCGAGGACAGCATGGCCATCGGGTGGGCGTCCCGCGGGAAGCCCTGGAAGAAGCGCTTGACGTCCTCGTGCAGCAGGGTGTGCTGGGTGATCTCGCGGTTGAACTCGGCCAGCTGGTCCGCGTTGGGCAGCTCACCGTTGATCAGGAGGTACGCGGTCTCGATGAAGCCGCCCTGCCCTGCGAGCTGCTCGATCGGGTAGCCGCGGTACCGCAGGATGCCGTTGTCACCGTCCACGAAGGTGATCGCGGACTTGTACGCGGCGGTGTTACCGAAGCCGTTGTCCAGGGTGACCAGGCCGGTCTGCGGGAGCAGCTTCGAGATGTCGAAGCCGGCGTTGCCCGCAGTGCTCTCGACGACGGGGTACTCGTACTCGCCGTCCTGGTACCGCAGTACTACCGAGTTGTCGCTCACGTCTTCCTCACCGACGAAATGAATCCTCTTCCAAGGTGCCCTGACTGTCTCTACCATCCCCCATCTGGAGGACAGCCGCGCACCCGGGGTGGCCCGAAAGGGCCCGCCCCTACAAAACCTGCTGCCGCAGCCGGTACGAACCGGACAAGATCGGCACCACCCTAGGCTCTGCCGTAAATCTCTTCACGTCAAGAGAACATTAGAGGCAACCATCCTGTTGGATAATCATCCAGTTGCCAGTCGATGATCGAGCGCCGCATGCCGTCGACCTGCACTGACGGTCCGCACGGCCTGGGCGATCGCCTTCCGTGACCCCACCAGTACCACCAGTTTCCTTGCCCTGGTCACAGCGGTGTAGAGCAGGTTTCGCTGGAGCATCGTCCAAGCGGACATGGTGACCGGAATCACCACCACTGGGTACTCGCTCCCCTGTGAGCGGTGGATCGTGACCGCGTACGCGTGGGCCAGCTCGTCCAGTTCGTCGAAGTCGTACGGCACCTCCTCGTCCTCGTCGGTGAGCACCGTCAACCGCTGGTCGTCCACGCTGAGGGCGGTCACCACTCCCACTGTGCCGTTGAAGACCCCGTTGCGCCCCTTGTCGTAGTTGTTGCGCACCTGCGTGACCTTGTCCCCCACCCGGAACGTACGCCCGCCGAACCGCCGCTCCGCCAGCCCCTCCCGGGCCGGCGTCACCGCCCCCTGGAGCAGCGTGTTCAGGTTCCCCGCCCCGGCCGGACCCCGGTGCATCGGCGCCAGCACCTGGACGTCCCGCCGCGGGTCGAAGCCGAACCGCTGCGGGATCCGCCGCGCCACCACGTCCACCGTCAGACCAGCCGCCAACTCCGCGTCGTCCTCCGCGAACAGGAAGAAGTCCGGCAGACCGTCCGTCAGCGGCGGCCGCCCCTCGTTGATCCGGTGCGCGTTCGTCACCACCCCCGACTGCTGGGCCTGCCGGAAGATCCTGGTCAGCCGCACCGACGGGATCGGGCCGCCCTCCGCCAGCAGATCCCGCAGCACCTCGCCGGCGCCCACCGACGGCAGCTGGTCCACGTCCCCCACGAACAGCAGGTGCGCCCCCGGCGGCACCGCCTTGACCAGCTTGTTCGCCAGGATCAGATCCAGCATCGAGGCCTCGTCCACCACCACCAGATCGGCGTCCAGCGGCCGGTCCCGGTCGTACGCGGCGTCCCCACCCGGTTTCAGCTCCAGCAGCCGGTGCACCGTCGAGGCCTCCGCCCCGGTCAGCTCCGCCAGCCGCTTCGCCGCCCGCCCGGTCGGCGCCGCCAGCACCACCTTCGCCCGCTTGGCCAGCGCCAGCGTCACGATCGACTTCACCGTGAACGACTTGCCGCAGCCCGGACCACCCGTCAGCACCGCGACCCGCTCGGTCAGCGCCAGCCGCACCGCCTGCTCCTGCTCCGGCGCGAGATCGGCCCCGGTACGCTTGGCCAGCCACTCCAACGCCACCGGCCAGTCCACCCCGCCGAACCACGGCATCCGGTCGGAATCCGAACGCAGCAACCGCAGCAGCTGGTTGGCCAGCGAGATCTCCGCCCGGTGGAACGGCACCAGGTACACCGCGGTGATCGCCTCGCCCGCCTCCCCCGGCACCGACTCCCGCACCACCCCCTCCGCCGCGACCAGCTCCGCCAGGCAGTCGATCACCAAGCCCACGTCCACCTGCAGCAGCTTCACGCCGTCCGCGATCAGCCGCTCCTCCGGCAGGTAGCAGTGCCCCTGGTCGCTGCTCTGCGACAGCGCGTACTGCAGCCCCGCCTTCACCCGCTCCGGGCTGTCGTGCGGGATCCCCACCGCCTGGGCGATCCGGTCCGCCGTCAGGAAGCCGATCCCCCACACGTCCGACGCCAGCCGGTACGGCTCGTTCCTCACCACCCCGATCGAGGCGTCCCCGTACTGCTTGTAGATCCGCACCGCGAGCGAGGTCGACACCCCGACCCCCTGGAGGAAGACCATCACCTCCTTGATGGCCTTCTGCTCCTCCCAGGCCGCCGCGATCTTCTTCGTCCGCTTCGGCCCCAGCCCCGGCACCTCGATCAGCCGGCCCGGCTCGTTCTCGATCACCTCCAGGGTGTCCACCCCGAAGCGCTCCACGATCCGCTCGGCGAACCGCGGCCCGATCCCCTTGATCAGCCCCGAACCCAGGTACCGCTGGATGCCCTGCACCGTCGCCGGCAGCACCGTCGTGTAGTTCTCCACCGTGAACTGCCGCCCGTACTGCGGATGCGAGCCCCACCGCCCGTGCAGCCGCAGCGACTCCCCCACCTGGGCTCCCAGCAGCGCGCCCACCACCGTCAGCAGGTCGTTCCCGCCCCGGCCGGTGTCCACCCGGGCCACCGTGTAACCGGTGTCCTCGTTGGCGTACGTGATCCGCTCCAGCACGCCCTCGACCTGCGCGAGCTGGCGCGGCGCCTCCTGCCCCGACTGCGCCTGCCTGGCCACCGGGACCCCCTTCGACCAGTACGGGTGGACCTTTCGTTACGCACCGTACCGCCCGGCCACGACAAGCCCGCACCCGCGCCCGACCGCCCCCGCGGCAGGAGCGCCTGCGGGCCCCTGCCGTGCAGCGCCCCGCCGTGCAGCGCCCCGCCGTGCAGCGCCCCCGCCGAGGTGCCAGGCTGGGACGGGCAGGGGGGGACGATCGCGCCCGTCCGGGCCCCGTCCGAGGAGCAGTGCCCATGCTCAACACCGCCTTCCGCCCCGGCTCCCCCGACTGGCTCGACCTGGGCAGTCCCGACACCCGGGCCTCCGTCGACTTCTACACCGCCCTGTTCGGCTGGACCTTCGACCCGGCCGGCCCCGAAGCCGGCGGGTACGGCTTCTTCCAGCTCGACGGCCGGACGGTCGCCGCCCTCGGCCCGCTCGCCGAGGAGGGCTCCCTGCCCGCCTGGACGCTGTACTTCGCCACCCTCGACGCCGACCGCACCACCGAACTCGTCGAACAGGCCGGCGGGCACGTCCGGTTCACCCCCTTCGACGTCTTCACCGCGGGCCGGATGGCCGGCTACACCGACCCGACCGGCGCCGAGTTCGCCGTCTGGCAGCCGCACGACACCCGCGGCCTGGAGGTCGTCAACGAGGAGGGCAGCCTCTGCTGGGCCGAGTGCTACAGCGTCGACGCCGAACGCGCCAAGACCTTCTACCGGACCGTCTTCAGCTGGCAGGAGCAGGACGTGCCGCTCGAAGGCACCTCCTACACCGTCCTCACCCCCGCCGGCGCCGGCAGCGACGACGCCCACGGCGGCATCATGCAGCTCGGCCCCGAACAGACCGCCCGCGGCACCACCTCGCACTGGCTCCCCTACTTCGAGGTCCCCAACGTGGACGCCAGCCTCGCCATCGCCGACAAGCTCGGGGCCACCGTGCGGATCCCCGCCATGGACGTCCACGGCGTGGGCCGCCTCGCCCAGTTCCACGACCCGCACGGCGCCGTCTTCGCCGTCATCACCAGTGCCAAGCCCGGGGGGTGACGGCAGATCACCCCCGAGAAGGGGCCTGAGGGGGCGCTACGGGCAGCGGCGGCGGGGTGCGGGAAACAGGGCGCGCCTATCCTCTGATCATGACTGACCTGACGATCCGCAGGGCCACCGCGGAGGACCTGCCGGCGATAGTGGCCATGCTCGCCGACGACGCCCTGGGTGCCACCCGCGAGAGCCCCGACGACCTCACGCCGTACCGTGCCGCCTTCGCCCGCGTCGACGGCGACCCGCACCAGCACCTGGTCGCCGCCGAGCGCGCCGGCCGGACCGTCGGCACCCTGCAGCTGACCGTGATCCCCGGGCTCTCCCGGAAGGGCTCCACCCGGACCGTCATCGAGGCCGTCCGCATCCACGCCGACGAGCGGGGCAGCGGCCTCGGCACCGAACTGATCCAGTGGGCGATCGAGCGTTCCCGCGAGCTCGGCGCCGACCTCGTCCAGCTCACCTCCGACGCGACCCGCACCGACGCCCACCGCTTCTACGAGAAGCTCGGCTTCGTCCCGTCGCACGTCGGATTCAAACTCCAGCTCTGAGGCCTTCCCCAGCTCTGAGACCTTGAAGTCCCAAAGCCCCGGAAATGCAGAGAACCCCCATCCGGTTTCCCGGATGGGGGTTCTCTGTGAATGATTGTTCGGCGGCGTCCTACTCTCCCACAGGGTCCCCCCTGCAGTACCATCGGCGCTGTAAGGCTTAGCTTCCGGGTTCGGAATGTAACC
>NZ_JBHXMU010000030.1:64349-101476 GCF_042720685.1 Kitasatospora sp. NPDC058492 | reverse complement strand
CGATCGGCCGCGCCCCTCACCCCCGGTCCGCGGCCGATCGGCGTTTCCGCGCCCTCTGGGGGTGTCGGACACGCCCAGAGGGCCGGGCGACGGGTCAGTGCGGTCCGCGCGGGTCGTGCGGCTTGGGGTGGTCGCCGTCGTCGTCGGGCCGGCCGGGTGGCGGAGCGGGCTCGGTGGCCGTGTCCGCCGGGGTGGCGGCGTCGACCGGCCCGGGGGCCGTCGCGCCGGCGGCGTGCGCACCGGCGGGTTGGTCGGCCCGGTCGGTCGGGGGTTCGATCAGCCACTCCGGGTTGCTGTGCCGGCGCCACCACTGCCAGGCCACGATCCCGCCGCCGATCGCCAGCGCACCGGCCACGGCGAGGCCGGTGGCCAGGCCGTTGCACCGCTTCCTCCGGGCGTTGCGGGCGGCCAGGTGGCTGATCTCGGCCGAGGTGACGTTGCCGTGCAGCGCGGTCAGCGCGGCGGCGCCCCGGGTCTGGGCCTCCTGGGCGACCGGGGTGACGGCGGCGCGGGCCTCCTCGACGGCCTGGACGACCCTGGGACCGACCGTGGAGCGGGCCTGGTCGGCTGCGCGGGCGGCGGAGAGCCGGGCCGCCAGGGCGGCCTCCTGGGCGCGGTGGAAGGCCTTCAGGACGTGCTGCTGGGTTTCGGGAGGCAGGCTGGCGAAGGCGTGACCGAACTGCGGGGCGATGTGCCGGTCGTACTGGACGCGGAGGCTCTGGGCGGCCTGGGCGGCTTTCGGCCCGAGGGTGTCCAGGGCCGGGCCCAGGCGCTGCTTGGCGCCGTCCGCGAGGTGCGCGGCGGTGTCCCGGGTCTTGGTGGCCGTCTCACGAGCCGAGTCCGAAAAGGTCACGAGTCTCTCCTCCTGGGTGGCGTCCTTTATGCACATATCCACCTGAATGCTGATCATGCATGCTGATTTGTCCACCGGCATGTCGGAGTGGGCCGTACGCGGACTGTGGGAGCGGCCGGGGAGAAGGCCCGATGTCGGATCCGCCGCAGTAGGCTGGCGATTTCGGCGGTCCCGTACGGGAGGGGAAGAACCTGATGCTGACCGGCTGCTACCGGCACCCGCAGACGGCCACCGGCGTCTCCTGCACCCGCTGCGAGCGGGCGATCTGCCCGCAGTGCATGGTGGCCGCCTCGGTGGGCTTCCAGTGCCCGGAGTGCGTCGGCGGCGGGCACGCCGGGACGCGGCGGGCGACCACCCGGTTCGGCGGGGCGATCGCCCAGGACGGCGGGCTGGTCACCAGGGTGCTGATCGGCATCAACGTGGTGGTCTTCGTGCTGGCCGCCTACGTGCTCACGCCGCGGCTGGGCCAGGTCTGGGAGCTGTACAGCGTCGGGCGGGCCGTCCTGGGCGGTCCGGATGGCGTCGCCGACGGCCCCGCCCAGTGGTACCGGCTGCTGACCTCGGTGTTCCTGCACCTGCAGTGGTGGCACATCGGGATGAACATGCTGGTCCTGTACTGGCTTGGCCCCACGCTGGAGGCGGCGCTCGGCCGGCTGCGGTTCCTGGCCCTCTACCTGCTCTCCGGCCTGGGGGGCAGCGCCCTGGCCTTCCTGATCGACGGCAACTCGCTGCGGTCGGTGGGGGCCTCGGGCGCGATCTTCGGGCTGATCGGCGCCACGGTGGTGATGCAGCTGCGGAACCGGGGCCCGCTCGCCCCGGTGATGGCGTTCCTGGTCTTCAACCTGGTCGTCACCTTCTCGCGGACGGACATCGACTGGCGGGCGCACATCGGCGGCCTGGTGGTGGGCGCGCTGACGGCGGCCGGTCTGATGTACGCCCCGCGCGAGCGCCGCGGCCTGGTCCAGGGGCTGGCGTTGGCGGGGTCGCTGGCCGTGGTGGCGGCGATGCTGATGATCGGGATGGCCCGCTACGGCGCGTGACGCCGCGGGTGTTTGTCCACAGCGGGTGCGGGGTTGTGCACAGGCTGTGTGCCGCCCGGGGTGTGGACTGCTGTTCTACGCGTGTCCTGCTGTGCGGTTTTCCCATTCCCGGGAAGTTGTGCACAGCCGTGGAAAGCCCGCGGTCGAAAAGTTATCCACAGGCTGGGGAGACTTTTCCCCAGTGTGGATAACCATGTGGATAAGCGCGACCATCTGATGATGGGGATAACCGACCGGCTTCCCGCCCGTGTCCGGGCATGCCTGACCGCCGCCCGGCACCAGTGGCCCGAAGCGGCGGAGGTGGCTCGACCGGAGCCTCAGGAGGAGCGGGAAGCTACTTCCACTGGGTGGAGACGCCGAACCCCGCGGCGATGAACCCGAAACCGACCAGGATGTTCCAGTTCCGCCAGCCCTCGACCGGGTAGCTGCCGCTGGTCACGTAATAGGTGACGATCCAGACCAGGCCGATCAGGAACAGTGCCAGCATCAACGGTGCGACCCAACTGCGGCCCGAACTGATCTTCACCGTGGCCGTGGTCGGCGGGGTGTAGTCGGACTTCTTGCGGAGTCGAGACTTCGGCACGAGGAGCTCTCCTGTCGATGCGCTGTGAGACCGCGCAGAGGTGCAGCGGGGGTCGGTCTGCCGGCGACGGGCGGTGCGGAACGCACGGGACCGTTCCCGCACGCGCCACCGGCGTCCGTTAGCGTAGTGGCTCGGTGGGTCTTAAGGAGATAAGGGTACGGTGCCTAATTTGTCGATTCCCCCTCGGCCGACCACTACCCGCCGCTCCGGCACCCGAATTGTCGGGCGTGCCCTGACCTGTGCGGTCTTCGCGCTCGCCGGACTGCTCTTCTACATCAGCGCGCAGACCGCCCGCGGCACCGACCTGCGGACCGACAACTCGCTGCTGAGCCTCGGCGACGTGATACGCCAGCGCAGCTCGCAGAACCAGCAGGCCCAGGCCCAGCTGGCCGACCTCCAGGCCCGCGCGCAGGAGCTCACCGGGCAGCAGGGCGGCAACCCCGCCGACGCCGCCCGGCTGGAGGACCTGCGGCTCGGCGCGGCCCTGGAGCCGCTGCAGGGCGGCGGCCTGACCGTCACCCTCAACGACGCCCCGCCGAACGCCACCGCCCGCATCCCGGGCGTCCCCGAGCCGGGCGTCAACGACCTGGTCATCCACCAGCAGGACATCCAGGCCGTGGTCAACGCGCTGTGGCGGGGTGGAGCCGAAGGGGTGCAGGTGATGGACCAGCGGCTGATCTCCACCAGCGCCGTCCGCTGCGTCGGCAACACCCTGCTGTTGCAGGGCCGGGTCTACTCGCCGCCGTACGTGGTCCGGGCGGTCGGCCGCACCGATGCGCTGAAGGCCGCCGTGGACGGCGACCCGACGATCCGCAACTACCTCCAGTACGTCCAGGCGTACGGGCTCGGCTGGAAGGTCCAGGAGAGCGGTGACCTGACCCTCCCCGGATACTCCGGGACCACCGAGCTGCGGTCGGCGGGCGGGCAGCAGTAGCGGACCGGCCTCGCGGTCGTTGATCCCGGGTCTACTCTTGACCCCAGTCCGCTACGTCGAGGGAGCACCATGTACGGCTGGATCTGGCGTCACCTCCCGGGAAACACCCTGGTCCGCGCCGTCGTCTCGCTGCTCCTCATCGTGGGGATCGTCTATCTCCTCTTCACCTGCGTCTTCCCGTGGGCGGAACCGTTGCTCCCCTTCGGTGACGTCACAGTGGACGGCGGCGAAGGTGCCGCGGCCGGCTGAACCGGCGGCCCTGCTCCTCCACCCTGCCGACCCCGCCCCGCATCCCACGGAGACCACGCGAGAATGACCACCCAGCCGACCGCGCCCCGCATCCTGGTCGTGGACAACTACGACAGCTTCGTCTTCAACCTGGTCCAGTACCTGTACCAGCTCGGTGCCACCTGCGAGGTGGTGCGCAACGACGAGGTGACCGTCGAACACGCCGTCCGTCGGTCCGGGGGCGAGGACAACCAGGGCTTCGACGGGGTGCTGCTCTCCCCCGGGCCCGGGGCGCCGGAGGAGGCCGGGGTCTGCATCGGGATGGTGCACCACTGCGCGGGGATCGGGCTGCCGGTGTTCGGCGTCTGCCTGGGCCTGCAGTCGATCGCGGTCGCGTACGGCGCGGTGGTCGACCGGGCACCGGAACTGCTGCACGGCAAGACCTCGCCGGTCGAGCACGAGGACGGCGGGGTGTTCGAGGGACTGCCCTCGCCGCTGACCGCCACCCGGTACCACTCGCTGGCGGTCGAGCCGGCCACCGTGCCGGACGCGCTGGTGGTCACCGCGCGCACCGACAGCGGCGTGATCATGGGTCTGCGGCACCGCGAACTGCCCGTCGAGGGCGTGCAGTTCCACCCCGAGTCGGTGCTCACCGAGGGCGGCCACCGGATGCTCGCCAACTGGCTGGCGGAGTGCGGCTACCCGCAGGCCGTGGACCGGTCGGCCGGGCTCGCCCCGGTGATCGGCCGGGGCTGAGCGGCGTGACCGCGCTGCGTCCGGAGGGGCGTTACCAGCCGGCGGCGGGCCCGGGAGACGGACAGCCGTACGGCGGCGCGCAGCACGGCGACGGCCCGTACGGCGGCGGTCCGTACGGCGACGGGCAGCACCACGGCGGCGCGGCGGCGTACCCGCAGCCGTACCCGGCGCAGCCCGGACAGGGCGCCGCCGAGGACGCCTGGGGCGTGTACGAGCAGGCCGAGCAGCCCGCCGCGTCCGGACCCGAGTACCCGTGGCTGCCCGACCAGACGCTCCAGCTGCGCCTGCCCCTCGACATCGGCGGGCCGGCCGCGGAACCGGCCCCGCCCACCGGCGGCCGGGCCGAGCGCCGCAGGGCCGCCCAGGGCCGGACCTCCGTGCGCGCGGGCGTCGGTCGGCGCCGGGCGAGCGGCCGGGGCGCCGGGGCGAAGGCGCGGCCCAAGGAGTCCGCGGTCGTGGTGGCCGCGCGGCTCGTCGGGGAGCTGTGCATCACGCTCGGCGTGGTGATGCTGCTCTTCGTCTCGTACCAGCTCTGGTGGACCAACGTGCAGGCCGACGCGGCCGCCGACGGCGCCCGCAACCGGCTGGAGCAGCAGTTCGACGCGGCCCTGGCGCCGCCGAAGCCCGGGCAGCCGGCTCCGGACCCGGCCAAGCCGGAGTCGTTCGAGCCCGGCAAGGGCTTCGCCATCATCTACCTGCCCAAGCTGGGGCTGAAGTTCCCGATCGCCGAGGGCACCTCCAAGCCGGCGGTGCTCGACAAGGGCCTGGTCGGCCACTACACCGGCACCGGGATGCCGGCCGACAAGGCGGGCAACTTCGCGCTGGCCGCGCACCGCAACACCCACGGCGAGCCGTTCCGGTACATCAACCAGCTCGGCAAGGGCGACAAGATCGTGGTGGAGACCGCCACCTCGTACTACACCTACGAGGTCACCAGCAGCATCCCGGAGACCTCCCCCAACAACGTGAGCGTGATCAAGCCCGTCCCCAACGGCGCCGGTTACGCGGGCGCCGGCCGGTACATCACGCTGACCACCTGCACCCCGGAGTTCACCTCCAAGTTCCGCCTCATCGTCTTTGGCAAGATGACCGAGGAACGGCCGCGCAGCCAAGGCAAGCCGGCCGCGATCACGGGCGGGTGACCGCCCGGGCACCCGGCACGAAGGGGGAGCACCGGAGATGACGGACGAGACCGCGCAGTCGGCCGAGCCGCGGGAGGAGGCCTTCCCGCCGCCCGAGACCGGCCCCGCGCCCGCCCGGCGCGGCCGCAGCCGCGCGCTGGCCGCACTCGGCGTCTTCGGCGAGCTGCTGATCACCCTGGGACTGGTGCTCGGCCTGTTCGTGGCCTACTCGCTGTGGTGGACCAACGTCGAGGCGGACCGCTCGGCGGCCGCGGCCTCCGACCGGCTGCGCGACACCTGGGCCGCGAGCCCGACCGGCACCCCCTCGGCGCCCCACGGCGGGACGCCCGCCCCCGCCGCGCCGTTCGCGGCCGGGGACGCGATCGGCTTCCTGCACGTCCCGGCGATGGGCCGGGACTACCAGGTGCTGATCCGGATGGGCACCGACGGCGACACCCTGGCCGAGGGCGTGGCGGGGGTGTACGAGCAGCCCTACCGCGCCGCGATGCCCTGGGACCAGGCCGGCAACTTCGCGCTGGCCGCCCACCGGGACGGCCACGGAGCCAAGTTCCACGACCTGGACGCGGTGCACCGGGGCGCCGCGGTCGTCGTCGAGACCAAGGACAAGTGGTACGTCTACCGGGTCGACAGCACCCTGCCGGAGACGTCCAAGTACGACACCGGCATCGTCGCGCCCGTCCCGGTCGGCTCCGGCTACACCGGACCCGGCCGGTACATCACGCTGACCACCTGCACGCCGGTGTACACCTCGCGCTACCGGATGGCGGTCTGGGGGAGCCTGGTGCGGGTGGACGACGTGGACGCCAAGCGCACCCCGCCGCCGGAACTGCGCCAGCCCTGAACCCGTCGGCCCGGCTGCCGTAGCCCGGAACCGAGAACGCCCGAGGGCCCGTCGCAACCGCTGCGACGGGCCCTCGGGCGTACGGCCGGACAACTCCCACCAAGCCTCAGATCCAGGGGAACCAGGGCTTAGTTGTTGCTCCCCCCTTTGGTGTTGGAGGGTGAGGGGGAGAGGGGGTCACCCCCTTTGGGCGGATCGGCCGGCTTCGTGATGAGCATCACCTGGGTGTTCGGATCCAGCTGGGTGCCGGCGGGCGGGTTGGTGCTCACGACGATGGCGTTCGGGTCCGACGGACCGGACACCACCGTGTAGAGCAGCCCGACCTTGCCCAGCTGCGAGATGGCGTCCGACAGCTTGACGTTCTGCAGCGGCGGGACCTGGGGCTTGTCCTGCATCTTGAAGATCGTCAGCGTGATCTTCGTGTTGGCCGGGACCTTGGTGTTGGCCTGGACCGACTGCGCGGCGACGGTGTTCGCCTTGCTCTGGTCGGTGGTCTGCACCGTCTTCGAGGTGTCGACCTGGAAGCCCAGGCCCTCCAGCTGGGCCTGCGCCACCTCCTTCTGCGCGCCGGCCACGTTCGGCACGGTCACCTTCGACTTGCCCTGCGAGACGGTCAGCTTGACCGGGGCGGTCGGGTCGCCGGCGGTGCCCGCCGCCGGGTCCTGGGCGGTGACGTTCTCCTGCGGAGCGGTGTCGTCGTCCTTGTACTCGGTGGTGACGTTGGTGAAGCCGGCGTCGCCGAGCGCCTTGGTCGCCTGGTCCTTGGTCTTGCCGACCACGTTCGGCAGGGGGGCCTTGGCCGGACCGGAGGACAGCTGCACGGTGATGGTGCTGTTCTCCGCGACCTGGCCGCCGACGGCCGGGTTCTGGGTGCAGACCTGGTCCTTCTTGATGTTGGCGTCCGGGCAGGCGAGCTTGTCGCCCTCGGCCACCACGAGCTTGGGACCGGCCGCGGCCGCGGCCGTCTTGGCGTCCGCCAGGCTCTTGCCGACCAGGTTCGGCACGGCGACCTTCGGGGTCTCCGTGGTGCCGCCGCCGTTGCCGTTGAACATGGCCTGGGCCACGAAGAAGGTGCCGACCAGGACCAGCACGGCGGCGACCGCCAGCACGATCCAGGAGGTGTTGCTCTTCTTCGGCGGCTGCTCGCCGCGCCGGCCGCCGTCCCGGCCGTAGCCGTCGTCGTGGCCGCCGCCCGCCGGGCCGTCGGCGTAGGCCTGGCCGTAGCCGTCGTCCTGGTAGCCGCCCTGCGGGCCGTAGCCGGGCTGGCCGCCGGCCTGCGGCAGGACGGTGGTCGGGCCGCCGCCGGGCTGCTGCGGCAGCACGTTGGTCTGGCCGTACGGGTCGTGCTGCTGCGGGTAGCCGTTCTGGTCGTAGCCGTACCCGGCGCCCATGCCGTACGCGGCGGCCTGCTGGGCGGCGGCCACCGGCAGGCCGTCGAGGAAGCGCTCGATGTCGTCGCGCATCTCGTCGGCGCTCTGGTAGCGGTAGTCGCGCTCCTTGGCGAGCGCCTTCAGCACGATCGCGTCGATCTCGGGGCGGACCTCGGGGTCGAAGACGGACGGCGGCTGCGCCTCCTCCCGGACGTGCTGGTAGGCCACCGCGACCGGGGAGTCGCCGACGAACGGCGGGCGGACGGTCAACAGTTCGTACAGCAGGCAGCCGGTGGAGTAGAGGTCGGAGCGGGCGTCGACCTGCTCGCCCTTGGCCTGCTCGGGGGAGAGGTACTGGGCGGTGCCGATGACGGCCGAGGTCTGGGTCATGGTCATCCCGGCGTCGCCCATCGCACGGGCGATGCCGAAGTCCATGACCTTGACGTTGCCCTGGCGGGTCAGCATCACGTTGGCCGGCTTGATGTCACGGTGCACGATGCCGGCGCGGTGCGAGTACTCCAGCGCCTGCAGGATGCCGATGGTCATCTCCAGCGCGCGCTCGGGCAGCAGCCGTCGGCCGGAGTGCAGCAGCTCGCGCAGGGTGGACCCCTCGACGTACTCCATCACGATGTACGGGATGGAGATGTTGTCGATGTAGTCCTCGCCGGTGTCGTACACGGCGACGATCGCGGGGTGGTTCAGGGACGCCGCGGACTGCGCCTCGCGGCGGAAGCGGGCCTGGAACGACGGATCCCGGGCCATGTCGGCCCGGAGCGTCTTCACTGCGACGGAACGGCCGAGCCGGGTGTCATGGGCGAGGTAGACCTCGGCCATGCCGCCGCGTCCGAGGACGCCGCCGAGCTCGTACCTGCCGCCTAGGCGACGAGGCTCTTCCATAGTTCCGACCCTCTCCCTCACCTGCCGGCGAGGTTGTGACGTAGGTGTCCCCGCACGCTCAGGGTGACGCCGAGCGGGTCTCGACCGGTTCTCCGGCCGGGCCGTGCGCCGTCTCGCGGGCGGCAACGGGCACACCCGCTGCTGGCGGATACGCTACCGCTCGCACCGCATCGGACCGGAGTCGGCCGTCGGCCGATATCAGACCGGTATCCGGACGGGGGTGTCGATCGTGACTTTCCACTCACGGCCGGGCCTCCTCCTCACTTGCCGAGGACGGCCTGCATCACCGCCTTGGCGATCGGGGCGGCCAGCCGGCCGCCGCTGATGCCGTCGCGGTTGTTGGAGCCGTCCTCGACCACGACGGCGACCGCCACGGACTGGCCGTCGGTGGTCTTGGCCCAGGAGGTGAACCAGGCGAACGGCAGCCCGGCGTTGTCCTCGCCGTGCTGCGCGGTACCGGTCTTGCCGCCGACCTGGAGGCCGGGGATCTTGGCGCTCTTGCCGGTGCCGTTCTCCACCACCGAGACCATCAGGTCCTGCATCTTCTGCGCGGTGGCCGGGCTCATCGGCTGGGAGAACTGCTTCTCGGTGTGCTTGGAGATGGTGGTCAGCGAGGCCGAGCGCTCCTGGTCGACCAGGTACGGCTGCATCAGGCTGCCGTTGTTGGCGATCGCGGCGGACACCATGGCCATCTGCAGCGGGGTGGCGCGGGTGTCGTGCTGGCCGATCGAGTCCTGCGCGGTGCCGTCCAGGCTCGCGCTGCTCGGGAAGATGCTCTTCTCGGAACGGACCGGGGTGTCGATGGTGCTGTTGAAGCCGAACTTCTCGGCCTGCGCCCGCATCTTGTCCTTGCCGAGGTCCGCGCCCATCTTGGCGTAGACCGTGTTGCAGGACTGGTCCATCCCCGACTTGACCGTGGCGTTCCCGCACTTCTCGAGCGGCGACTCGTTGTTGAGCACCGTCTGGGTGCCCGGCAGGGTGTACGGGTCCGGCGTCGCGGTCTGGTCGTCGATGTTCTGGTACAGGCCGTTCTCGAACGCGGCGGTCGCGGTGACCAGCTTGAACGTGGAGCCGGGCGGATAGGTCTCCTTCAGCGCCCGGTTGAGCATCGGCTTGTTGGGGTCGGCGTTGAGGTCCGTCCAGGCCTTGGAGTCGCCGCTCTCGCTGCCGGCGATGGTGCCCGGGTCGTAGGACGGGGTGGAGACCAGCGCCAGGATCGCGCCGGTCTTCGGGTCGATCGCGACGGCGGCGCCCTTCTTGTCCCCGAGGCCGTCCCAGGCGGCTTTCTGGGCCTTGGCGTTGATCGTGGTGACGACGTCGCCGCCGCGCTGCTGCTCGCCGGTCAGCATGTCCAGGGTGTTGCGGAAGAACAGCCGGTCGTCGGTGCCGGAGAGGATGCCGTCCTCCAGGTTCTCCAGCTGGCTGGAGCCGAAGACCTGGGAGGAGTAGCCGGTGACCGGGGCGTACATCGGGCCGTCGACCCAGGAGCGCTTGTACTTGTAGCGCAGGCCGTTGACGAAGTCGGACTTCGTGACCGGCTGGCCGCCGACGATGATGTTGCCGCGCGGGTGGGCGTACCGGTCGTACTGCTGGCGCTTGTTGTTCTTGTTGGTGGCCCAGGCGTCGGCCTGGACGCCCTGGACCCAGTTGGTGCGCACCATCAGGGCCAGGATCAGGACGAGGCAGAAGATCGAGACCCGGCGGATCGGCTTGTTCATCGGACGGGTCCTCCCTGGCCCTCGGTGGCCGGGGTCGCTTCGACCCCGGGTCGGCGGGCGCTGTCGCTGATCTTCAGCAGGATCGCGACCAGCGCCCAGTTGGCGACCACGGACGACCCGCCCTGGGCGAGGAACGGCATGGTCATACCGGTGAGCGGGATCAGCCCGGTGACGCCGCCGGCCACGACGAAGACCTGCAGCGCCATCGCCGACGAGAGCCCGACGGCGAACAGCTTGCCGAACGGGTCGCGGGCGGCGAGGGCGGTGCGCAGGCCGCGCTGCACCAGCAGGGCGTACAGCAGGAAGATCGCCATCAGGCCGGTCAGCCCGAGCTCCTCGCCGAACGAGCCCAGGATGAAGTCGCTCTTCGCGGCGAAGTTGATCAGCCAGGAGCGGCCCTGGCCGAGGCCCGAGCCCGTCACCCCGCCGGAGCCGAGCGCCATCAGCGACTGACCGATCTGCTCGGTGGCGCCCTTCGGCGGGTGTGCTCCGAAGGCGGCCATCGGGTCGAGCCAGGCGTCGATGCGGACCTTGACGTGGCTGGTGGTCATCGCGACCGCGACCGCGCCGCCGATCGACATCAGCAGGCCGAACAGGATCCAGCTGGTCCGCTCGGTGGCGACGTAGAGCATCACCACGAACAGGCCGAAGAACAGGAAGGACGTGCCGAGGTCGTTCTCGAAGACCAGGATCAGCAGGCTGAGCAGCCAGATCACGACGATCGGGCCGAGGTCGCGCCCGCGCGGCAGGTACAGGCCCATGAAGCGGCGGCTGGCCAGGGCGAGGGCGTCGCGTTTGACCATCAGGTAGCCGGCGAAGAACACCGTCAGGATGATCTTGGCGAACTCGCCGGGCTGGATGGAGAAGCCGCCCATCCGGATCCAGATCTTGGCGCCGAAGTCCTCCGCCCGGGCCGGGAAGAAGGCCGGCGCGGCGAGCAGGACCAGCGCCGCCACCATCGAGATGTAGGTGTAGCGCTGGAGCACCCGGTGGTCCTTCAGGAACACCATCACGCCGATGAACAGCCCGATCCCGAGGGCCGACCACATCAGCTGGTTCCGGGCCGCCGGGAAGTTGGCGCTCAGCAGCTTGCCGGCCTTGTCGAGCCGCCAGATCATCACCACGCCGAGACCGTTCAGCAGGGTGGCGATCGGCAGCATCAGCGGGTCCGCGTACGGCGCGAAGCGGCGCACCAGCAGGTGCGCGACCAGCGCCAGCGCGCCCATGCCGAGTCCGTAGCCGACCATGCCGCTCGGCAGCGCGGAGTCCATCGCGAGGCCCACGTTGGCGTACGCGAGGATCGGCAGCACGACGGCGAAGGCCAGCAGGGCCAGCTCGGTGTTGCGCCGGTTCGGCGCGCCCTGGAGGGAGATGGTGGTGTTGGCCCGGCGCCGGGAGGCGGCGCGGTCGGTGGCCGTCCGGCGCCTGCCGGCCCGGCCGGTGTCGTCGCTCAGGTCGTAGGTGCTCACGTGGTGACCGCTCCCTGACGGCCGGCTGCCCCGCTCGGGGCGGGCCTATGTCGGATCACGGAGGTCACTGCTTCGGGCAGGAGTCGGCCCGGCTGCGCTCCTCCTCGGTCAGCCCGGAGAGGTCGCCCGACGGGCCGGTGTTCGGCGCGGCGGCGTTCGGCGCCGGTGCGGTCGGGCTCGGGGCCGTCGGGGTCGGGGTGGCCGGGGTCGGAGTGGTGGGGGCCACCGGGGGGCGGGTCTTCTCGCCCGGGGTGGGCGTGACGGCCAGGAACGCGGCGTGGGTGGCCTGCGCCGCCTGGGTGCCCTGGGCGCCCGGGTTGGTCCGGGCGTCGGCGACCTTCTTGCAGAGCTTGACCCAGCCGTCGAGCTCCTGGACGGTCGCGGTGGCGGCGCCCAGGCTGTCGGCCGAGATGGTCTTGTTCAGGTGCTCGGCCTGGTCCTGCGGCAGGTACTTGAGCTCGACGTCCTTGTACGCGGTGTGCACCGAGGACAGGCTCAGGCCGGCCAGGTTCTGGTTGATGCCCTGGTAGACCGCGACGTGGTCGCCCTGCTTGGCGACGTAGTACTGGTCCTGGGTCCACTGGTAGCCGAAGAACCCGGCGCCGCCGAGCAGGCCGAGGGTGACCAGGACGGCCACCGAGACGGTGAGGCCCTTGCGCTTGCGCTTCGCGGGCGGCTCCTCGTCGAACTCCTCGGCGCCGTACACCGAGGGCTCGCCGGAGCCGTAGCCGTACTCGCCCTCGTAGCCCTCCGCGGGGCCGAAGCCGCCCTGGGCGGCGCCGTAGCCGGCGTCGTAGCCCTCGGCCGGGCCGAAGGCGCCCTGCGGGGCGCGGCCGAGGCCGGCGGCGCGGCCGGCCGGGGTGTCGGCGATCGAGCGGTCCGCGGCGGCCGAGGACGGCGGGGTGTCGGCGACCGCGCCGACCACCACCGGGACGTCGTTGTACTGGCCGCTCGTGGTGTCCGTGGCACCGACGTCGATGACGTCCGCCACGATGCAGGTGATGTTGTCCGGACCGCCGCCGCGCAGCGCGAGCTGGATCAGCTCCTGCACGGTCTGCTCGGGCGAGTAGTAGCTGCCGAGGGTGTCCTGGAGGGTCTGGTGGCTGACCGGGCCGGAGAGGCCGTCGGAGCAGATCAGGTAGCGGTCGCCGGCGCGGACCTCGCGGATCGACAGGTCGGGCTCGACCTGGCCGCGGCCGTCGAGCGCCCGCATCAGCAGCGAGCGCTGCGGGTGGGTCTCGGCCTCCTCCGGCGTGATCCGGCCCTCGTCGACCAGGCGCTGCACCCAGGTGTGGTCCTGGGTGATCTGCACCAGCGAGCCGTCGCGCAGCAGGTAGGCGCGGGAGTCGCCGACGTGCACCATGCCCATCCGCTGGCCGGTCCAGAGCATCGCGGTCAGCGTGCAGCCCATGCCCTCCAGCTGCGGGTCCTCCTCGACCATCTGCCGGAGCCGGTCGTTGGCGCCCTGGACGGCGTCGCCCAGCAGGGTCAGCAGGTCGGCGCCCGGCACGTCCTCGTCCAGTCGGACGATCGAGCCGAGCACCTCGGAGGACGCGACCTCGCCGGCCGCGGCGCCGCCCATGCCGTCGGCCACGGCCAGCAGCCGCGGCCCGGCGTAGCCGGAGTCCTCGTTCCCCTCCCGGATCAGTCCCTTGTGGGAGCCGGCGGCGAAGCGCAGCACCAGGGTCATGCGACCTGTGCCCCCCTCTGGGTCATGGACGGGATGCTGTCCCTCATGCGCTACTACTTCCGCAGTTCGATGACGGTCCTGCCGATACGGATCGGCATGCCCGGCTGGAGCGGAGTGGGCGCGGTCAGGCGCTGCCGGTCCAGATAGGTGCCGTTGGTGGAGCCTAGATCCTCGACCGTCCACTGCCCAGTCTGATCCGGATAGATCCTGGCATGCCGGGAGGACGCGTAGTCGTCGTCCAGCACGATGGTGGAGTCGTGCGCGCGGCCCAGGGTGATGGTCTGGCCCTGGAGCGCGACGGTGGTCCCGGCCAGTGAGCCCTGCACCACCACGAGCTGGGTCGGGGCGCCGCGGCGGCGGCCGCCGCCCTGGGTCTGGCCCGCCGCGGGGCCGGCGGCCGGGGCCTGCGCGGTGCGCCCGGCGGCCGGAGCGGCGGCGGCGCCGCCCGGAGCGGCGTTGGCGCCGCGACGGGAGGAGCGGGGGTTCACCTTGGTCCCGAACAGGTCGCTGCGGATCACCTGGATCGCGACGATGACGAACAGCCACAGCACGGCCAGGAAGCCCAGCCGCATGACCGTGAGGGTCAGTTCTGACATGGCCGGCCCGCCTGTCGGTGAGCGAGGCGCGCGAACAACTCGGACACTACCCTTCGACCTGTCGGTAGACGATGGTGGTGGAGCCCACGACGATGCGGGAGCCGTCGCGGAGCGTAGCGCGCTGGGTGTGCTGTCCGTCCACCACGATGCCGTTGGTGGATCCCAGGTCGAGGACCATCGAAGGGGTGCCGGGGCGGATCTCGGCGTGCTTGCGGGAGACCCCGGGGTCGTCGATCCGCACGTCCGCCTCGGTCGAGCGGCCGAGCACGCAGGCCGCGCCGGTGATCTGGTGGCGGGCGCCGTTCACCTCGATCCAGCGGCGGAGCGAGGCGCCGTGGCCGGCGCCGGGGAAGGCGCGGACGTTGCCGCCGGACGTCGCGGGCGGGCCCTGGGGCATCGCCGGGGGCGCGGCCGGCGGCGGGGGCGCGCCGTACTGGCCGGCGCCGGTCTGCTGCCACGGTGCGCCGGGGGCCGGGGCGGCCGGCTGGCGGTCGTATCCGGGCTGCTGCTGTTGCTGCTGCTGCGGGGCGTACTGCTGGGGCTCCTCGGCCGCCAGGGTGCGGCTGCGCACCCGGTACAGGCCGGTGTCCAGATCGTCGGCCTTCTCCAGGTTCACCTGGAGCGGGCCCATGAAGCTGTACCGCTGGGCCTCCGCGTACTCGCGGACCATGCCGGCCAGCTCGGCGCCCAGCTGCCCGGAGTAGGGGCTGAGCCGCTCGTGGTCGTGCGGGCTCAGCTCGACGATGAAGTCGTTCGGCACGACGGTGCGGTCGCGGTTCCAGATGCTCGCGTTGTTGTCGCACTCGCGCTGCAGCGCACCGGCGATCTCCACGGGCTGGACCTCGGACTTGAACACCTTGGCGAAGGTGCCGTTGACGAGACCCTCAAGTCGCTGTTCGAACTTCTTCAGCACTCCCATGGGACACCCCCTTCCAGGGTTCGTTCGCCTGCCTGCCGACCGGATCCCGCCGGGAGTCGGTCGTGCCTACTTGCGGTACTTCCGTACTGATCGTATCCACGCCGGGCCCTTCCGTACGGTTCCCGGACAGCGTGGTGCCCGGGGGTGGGCTCGGACACACAGGGTGACGCATACCGGGTACGGCACGCCAGGTGTGCCCGCCCGGGTGGGCTCCCGTCACTCGCTCGCCCGTTCGTCGTGCATCCGTTCGGATGCGCTTCGTCCCGCCGGAGAACGGATTCGGAGCGGCCCCCCGGGTCGTGCTACTGTTTTCCACGTCGGAAGGGCCGCCCACCAGGGAGGCCGGTCCAAGGAAACGCGAAGACCACATGGTACCGAGCGGTTCGGAAGATCGGTCGGCAACGAAGACGACACCCATGCGCGGGTGGCGGAATAGGCAGACGCGCTGGATTCAGGTTCCAGTGCCCGAAAGGGCGTGGGGGTTCAACTCCCCCCTCGCGCACAGCGAAGCCCCGCAGATCTACGGATCTGCGGGGCTTTCTCGTTGTCCCGGTCAGGAACGGGTGGCGGGCAGCTCGGCGCGGACCTCGAAGCCGCCGTCCTGGGTGGGGCCGGCGCTGAGCGAGCCGCCCAGCAGCTGTGCGCGCTCGCGCAGGCCGACCAGGCCGTGGCCGCCGCCCGGCAGGATCTCGTCCGGGTGGACCGGGGGCGCGTCGTTGCGCACCTCGACCCGCAGCCGACGCCCCTTCGCCCGGACCTTCACGTGCACCGCCGCCTCCGGGGCGTACTTGGTGATGTTGGTGAGCGCCTCCTGGACGGTGCGGTAGGCGGCCCGCTCGACCGCCTCCGGCCACGGGCGGTCACCGGGGTTCAGTTCGGTGTCGGCGGCCAGCCCGCTCTCCGCGATCAGCCGGGGCAGGTCGGCCAGCCGGGGCTGCGGGGCGAGCGGGGCGTCCGGGCGCGGGCCGGCGGTGCTGCGCAGCACCCCGACCATCTGGCGCAGCTCGTCGAGGGTGCGGACGGCCAGTTCGCGGATGGTGCGGGCGGTGGTCGCGGCGGCCGGGTCGGCGGTGCTCACCTGGAGCGCGCCGGCCTGGATGCTGATCAGGCTGACCTGGTGCGAGACCACGTCGTGCATCTCCCGGGCGAGCCGGCCGCGCTCGCTGATCAGCACCCGTTCGGCGAGCAGCCGGCTCTCCCGCTCCTGGCCGCGGGTCAGCTCGTCGAGCCGGGCGGCCAGCTCCCGCCGGGTGCGGGCGAGCATCCCGGTGGCGGCCGGGCCGGCGGCCAGCATCACCGACTGGATGGCGTAGAGCGCGGTGTCCCGGCTGAGTTCGAGGGTCTGCTCGGACAGCGGCCAGTGGAAGAACTCGACCAGCGTGAACAGGGTCGCGCAGGGGATGACGATCCGCGGGCGGGGGCGTTCGGCGGCCACCGTGTAGACGGCGGTGATCGGGGCCAGCCAGATGTCGTCGACGTAGCTGCCGGGCATGGTGAGCAGCAGCGCCGCCACCGGGAAGCGGCGGCGCCAGAGCAGGGCGACGGCGGCCAGCGTGGAGAGCGCGATCTGCCACCACGGGGAGTTCCGGGCCACCAGGGCGGCGTCCAGGAGGGAGTAGAGGGCGGGCAGCAGCAGCATCAGCCAGGGGGCGGTGCACCAGGACGGGAGCCGTCTGGACGGCAGCTGTTCGGTGGCCGTCATGCCCCGTCGCCGGGTTTCGGCCGGACCAGCCCGGCCCGGTGGGCGAGCACCGCCGCCTGGACCCGGTTGGCCGCGCCGAGCTTGCCGAGGATCGCGCTGATGTGGTCCTTGACGGTGCCGGTGCCGAGGAAGAGCCGGTCGGCGATCTCGGCGTTGGACAGTCCCTCGCCGAGCAGGGCCAGCACGTCGAGCTCCCGGCCGGTGAGGGTGCGGGCGAGCGAGGTGGCCTCGGCGTCCGGGCCGCCGCCGTCCACGTAGCCGCCGATCACGGTGCGGGTGACGGTCGGGGACAGGATGTTGCCGCCGGCCGCGAGCACCCGGACGGCGTGGACCAGCTGCTCGGGGGCGGTGTCCTTGAGCAGGAAGCCGGAGGCGCCGGCCCGCAGCGCGGTGCCGATGTACTCGTCGCTGTCGAAGGTGGTGAGCATCGCCACGGCGGGCGGGTCCGGCAGGGCGCGCAGCCGGCGCAGCACCGAGATGCCGTCGAGGTCCGGCATCCGGATGTCGAGGAGCACCACGTGCGGGCGCAGGCGCTGGACGTGCTCCTCGGCCTGGCCGCCGGAGCAGTCGCCGACGACCTCCAGGTCGGGGGCGGAGCCGACGATGAGGCCCAGGCCGGAGCGGACCAGGATCTCGTCGTCCACGATCAGCACGCGGGTGTCGGTGATGGTGCCTCCTCGGTTCTGGCGGCCGGGGTCGGGCGGTCCGCGCGGGTCGTTTCGAGGGTAGGGGTAGCCGGGGTGGGGCGCCGAACGGATGGCGGTCCTTACCCCCGCCACATGGCGGGGGTGGGAATCCGCTACCCGGTTCACGCAATTCTCAGGCCGGGTGGGGAACCATGGAGTTGGCTGCCCTTTGTCGGCCTGCTCCATTCAGTGGGCGCCCGGTCGAGGTGAGGGCCGCCGGTCAGTCCGTCGGGCCCCTGCGGGCACCCGTCGCCGGGCCGTGTGCGGATGCGCCCCACCATCTGATCGTTTGGAATTGAGCTGTGTCGTCCACTGTGAAGTCGGAGCCTTCCGCCACGTCCACCGGGCCCCGGCCCGTCGGCGTGCTCGACCGCTGGCGCCCGCGGGCCGCCGCCGTCTCCGTGTGGTACCTCCGGCTGCTGGCGCTGCTGAACGTGGCGACGGTGCTGCTGGTGCCGTGGGGGAACCAGGTCAACGAGCACAACGAGGGTGAGTACTTCACCCCGTACCTGATGACCTCGGGTCTGGCCAGCGCGGTGCTGGCGGTCTTCCTGGCCATCGCGATGCGGCGGCGCAAGCGGGCCGCCTGGATCTTCAACGCGGCCCTGGCCAGCATGTTCGCGGTGCTGTACCTGCTGGCCATGGTGATGCCCGGCGAGCGGTTCAAGGCCCACCCGCTCAACTACATCTCCACCGTGCTGACCTGCCTGTTCGTCCTGGCGCTGGTCATCGGGCGGAAGGACTTCACGTCCAAGGGCGACCGCTCCAACCCGAAGACGGCGGCGGCCACCTTCGTCGGCGGGCTGCTGTTCGGCGGGGTCGTCGGCGCGCTGCTGGTCTGGGCGACCAACGGGCTCGGCGGCGCGGGCTTCTGGGACCTCTTCCGCTACTCCGTCGGCCGGATGATCACGATCAACCCCTCGGAGCACCTGCGCTCGGTGATCTCCTCGCCGACCTGGGTCAACGCGGCGATCAACGCGATGGGCGCGGTGCTCTTCCTGCTGGTGCTCTACGTGGCCTTCCGCAGCCCGCGCGGCAAGGAGCTGCTGAACCCCGAGGACGAGGCGAAGCTGCGCTCGCTGCTGGACAAGCAGGGCGAGCGGGACTCGCTCGGCTACTTCGCGCTGCGCCGGGACAAGGCGGTGATCTTCTCCCCCAGCGGCAAGGCGGCGGTGACCTACCGGGTGATCGGCGGGGTCTCGCTGGCCTCGGGCGACCCGATCGGCGACCCGGAGGCCTGGCCGGGCGCGATCGACACCTGGCTGGCCGAGGCCCGCGAGCACGCCTGGGCGCCGGCCGTGATGGGCGCCTCCGAGGAGGCCGGGGTGATCTACGCCCGGCACGGGCTGGACGCGCTGGAGCTGGGCGACGAGGCGATCGTCGAGCTGGACGAGTTCTCGCTGGACGGCCGGGCGATGCGGGTGGTCCGCCAGGCGTACAACCGGGTCAAGCGGGCCGGGTACACGACGCGGATCCGCCGGCACGAGGACATCCCCGAGTGCGAGATGGCCGAACTGGTGGCCAAGGCCGACCAGTGGCGCGACGGGGCGACCGAGCGCGGCTTCTCGATGGCGCTCGGCCGGCTCGGCGACCCGGGCGACGGCCGCTGCGTGATGCTGGAGTGCCACGACGGCGACGGCGAGCTCAAGGCGCTGCTGAGCTTCGTCCCGTGGGGCCCGGACGGGCTCTCGCTGGACCTGATGCGCCGGGCCCGTGACACCGAGAACGGCCTGATGGAGTTCATGGTCATCGAGCTGCTGCAGCGTGCCGAGGAGGTCGGGCTGAAGCGGGTGTCGCTGAACTTCGCGATGTTCCGTTCGGTCTTCGAGCGCGGTTCGCGGCTCGGCGCCGGCCCGGTGCTGCGGTTGTGGCGTTCCGTCCTGGGCTTCTTCTCGCGCTGGTGGCAGATCGAGTCGCTGTACCGCGCGAACGCCAAGTACCGGCCGATCTGGGAGCCCCGCTACCTGCTGTTCGAGAAGAGCAGCGAGATCCCGCGGATCGGCATCGCCAGCGCGCGGGCCGAGGGCTTCATCGTCGCGCCGAGCCTGCCCGCCCTGTTCCGCCGCCGGCACTCCGGGGCCGCCGTGGTGGCGCCCCGGCTGCCGGTCGCGGCGCGGGACGGGAAGGGGTAGCCCTCCGCCGGGGGGCGGAGGGGACCGGGCGGTCGGATAGGGGGTGACGTCAGGGATATCCCTCCCCCCAGAGGATGACCCTGATCCGCATCTATGCCGATGTGGATTTGTTAAGAGGCTTCTAATGTTGGAGTAGCTCAGAAAGTTCGGGGATTCGGGAGTAACGGTTGTGATGGACAGGACCCACGCGGGGGGCGTGCGGGAGGGGTCGCTGGCGCTGGCCAGATCGGCCGCTGCCGCCGAGTGGGGGACGTTGTACGCGACGGTGCGGGACGCGGTGGTGCGCAAGAAGTTCGCCGCCGTTCCGATGGCCACGGCGGCGACGTTTCTGATCCTCCTGTTCAGCATCACCCAGCACCTGCCGGGCGGTGAGCACTTCGTCAACCGCATCGGGGTGGTGAAGGCGGCGCTGCCGCTGGACGTCTCGCTGCTGCGGACCCCGCTCTCGCTGTACGTGCCGGCGCTGGACCTGCCGGTCTGGGGCGCACTGGCCCAGGTGTTCGTGGTCTTCGGCGTCGCCGAGATCGTGCTCGGCCGGCGGATGACCCTGGTGGTGGCCTACACCTGCACCCTGGCGGGCACGCTGTTCGCCCGGATCGGCGTGGCGCTCGGCCCGGATCACCTGTTCGGCTTCCCGAAGTGGGTCGCCTACGTGCGGGACACCGGGCCGTCGGCCGCGGTGGTGGCGCTGGCGATCTGCATCGCGTTCCGCTGCCGGGCCTGGTTCACCGCCGGCCTGGTGGTGGTCATGATGGTCGGCGAGGCGGTCGTGCTGCCGAACCTGGCCGGTCTGGAGCACGTGGTCGCGGTGATCACCGCGCTGCTGCTCGCCGTCTCGGTCGAGGTGTTCGGGGACTTCTGGCCGCGGGTGCTGGCCGGGGTCGGGGCCGCCACCTCGGTGGCCGCGACCGCGTCGCGGGAGGTCGCGGTGGAGGCCCGGCGGCGCCCGGCGGGCGCGCTCGTCCCCTGACCCACCCGCCGTCTGACGGCCGTCGGGCAGCCGGCCGTCAGGCGTGCGGCAGGGGGAGTTCGAACCAGACCACCTTGCCGACCGCCTTGCGGGCGGTGCCCCAGCGCTCGGCGAGCTTGGTCACCAGGGTGAGGCCGCGGCCGGTCTCGCCCAACTGCTCGGCCGGCTCCAGCGACGGCAGGTTGTGGTTGTCGTCGCTGACCTCGACCAGCAGCTTGTCCACCCGGATCAGCTGGAGCCGGACGCGGTCCCGGGCCACCCGGACGGCGTTCGTGACCAGCTCGCTGACCAGCAGCTCGGTGATGTCGCTGAGCGCCTCCAGGTGCCAGCCGGCCAGCTGCTCGCGGACCAGCGAGCGGGCCCGGCGCACCTCGCGGTGGTCCACCCTGAGGTCCCAGGTGGCCACCTCGGACGGGGCGACCCCGTCGAAGCGGGCCACCAGCAGGGCGACGTCGTCCTTCCGGTCGTCCGAGTGCAGCCGCTTGAGCACCACGTCGCAGGCCTGCTCGGGGCTCTGCCGCGGGTCGATCAGATTGCCGCACAGCGCGGCCAGGCCCGCTCCTATGTCGCCGCCCCGGACCTCGACCAGGCCGTCGGTGCACAGCACCAGCATCGAGCCGTCCGAGACGTCGATGGTCTTGGCGACGAACGGCACCCCGCCGACCCCGATCGGCGCGCCGGCCGGGATCTCCAGCAGCTCGCCGGAGCCGTCCGGGTGCACCAGCACCGGCGGGACGTGGCCGGCGCTGGCCAGCTCGCAGGTCCGGTTGATCGGGTCGTAGACCGCGTACAGGCAGGTGGCGAGGTGGTCGTCGCCGAGCTTGTGGGCCAGGTTGTCCAGGTGCCGCAGCAGCTGGCCGGGCGGCAGGTCGAGCGCGGCGAGGGTCTGCATGGCCGTCCGGAAGCGGCCCATCGCGGCCGCCGAGTGCAGGCCGTGGCCCATCACGTCGCCGACCACCAGGGCGACCCGGCTGCCGGGCAGCTGGATAGCGTCGAACCAGTCGCCGCCGACCTCGGCCTTCGGGTCGCCCGGCAGGTAGCGGTGGGCGATCTGGACGCCGGGGATCTGCGGCGGGCGGGTCGGGATCATCGAGCGCTGGAGGGTGGTGGCCACCCTGGCCTCGGCGCGGTGCAGCCGGGCGTTGTCCAGGGAGAGCGCGGCGCGGACGGCCAGCTCCTTGAGGGTGGCGGCGTCGCTCTCGTCGAAGGGGGCGCGGTCCGGCAGCCGGAGCAGCTTGAGGATGCCGAGCACGGTGCCCCGGGCGGACAGCGGCACCACCAGCATCGAGCGGCCGGAGACCACCTGGGCCAGCCGGGCCCCGCCGAGCGCGATCGCGTAGTCGACCGCGACGTCCGCGCTGATCACCGGGACCAGGACCGGCTGGTTCAGCTGCAGGGCCATCCCCGGCGGGGTGCGGCGAGGCATGCTGACCAGCGAGCCCTCGGACAGCACGTGGTCCCAGGCGCCGCCGGTCTCGTTGTAGACCAGGGCGACCCGGCGGAGCATGGTGTCGTCGTCCGGGCGGGCGGCCGGCAGTTCGGAGTCGGAGATCAGCCCGTCCACCAGGTCCACGCAGGCGAAGTCGGCGACCCGGGGGACCAGCACCTGGCAGAGCTCGTGCGCGGTGAAGCCGAGGTCCAGGGTGGTGCCGACCTTGCCGCCGACCTCGTTCAGCAGTGCCAGCTGCTCGCCGGCCTGCCCGTTGGTGAGGAACGGGCTCAGCCGCCCGGACGGGGCGCCCTCGGCGCCGGCGGGGGTCTGGTCGCTACGGCGGGGCGGACGGCCGTTGGCGGGCGGTTCGGCGGCGGCCGGCTCGATGGCGGCTCCTCCTCCGGTCGGGGACGGGGTGGTCGGGGCCGGGGTGGTCGGTGGGACGCCCGCCGGGGCGCCGACGGCGCCGGACGGCTGGGCGGCCGCGGACCGCTCGGCGGTCTCGCGCTGGGCCGGCAGCGGGCCGGGCGTCCGCCCCCGGACCGTCCGGGCCGGGGGCGCGGACTGCTCGGGCTGCGGCGGCGGGCCGACCCGGGCGGCGCGCTGCTGGGCGGTCGGGTAGCGGCGGCCGAGTCCGGCGGCGGCGTGCGCGGCGGCGGTCTGCGGGTCGGCGGGCAGGACCGGCAGCACGGTGGCCGGGTCCAGCCGCAGGGCGGGCAGACCGGCCTGGTCCAGCACGTCGAGCAGCAGCGCCCGGCGCGCGGCCGAACCGGCCGGCAGCAGCCCGGCCAGCCGGTCGGCCGACAGCAGACCGGCGCGCAGCCGGCCGGGCGGGGTCAGGGCCGCGCCCAGCCGGTGGAAGCCGCCCCGGGCGGGCGGGGTGGCGGCGAACGGCAGCAGCCGCTCGCCGAGTGCGAGCCGGGGGCCGGCGGTGCGCAGCGGTCGGGCGTCGGCGGCGAGGGCGAGCAGGCCGCCGAACGGGTCGGGCAGCGGCCAGGCCCACCAGAGCACGTCGCGCAGGTGCTCCTCGCGGTCGATGACGGCCAGCTGGCCGGCCCAGGGGCGCCCGTCGGCGGTCAGCGCGGCCAGGGTGTCCAGGGCGTCGCAGCGGCGGCGCACGGCGGACCCGGCGGCCTGGCCGGGGGCGGCGAGCGGCTCCACGGCGGGCAGCAGTCCGCTGGCCGGCCGGTCGTGGGCGACCTCGGCGCGGTGCCCGAACAGTTCCTCGGCGGCCCGGCTCCACTGGGCGATCCGTCCGGCCCGGTCGACCAGGACGAGGGCGAGCCGGACCAGGGCGGCCACGCCGGTCGGGTGGTCACCCGGTACGGCCTCGGCGTCCGCCGGACGCGGTGTGGAGTTGGACTCGGCCACCATGGATTCGGTCTGCTCCCGCCTGGCCGCCACGCCTGGAGGCGGCCGTCTCTCCGGAGGAAGGCACGCTGTGCGGAAACCCGGGGCGTGTCCTGTGGATCGTGCCGGGCTTGAGGGCGTGTCTGAACGAGTCCGCCGGGTGCCCGACGCCGCGTGCTGATCCGACGCGAATCATCAGACACGCCCTAGCGAAGCACGGACCGGCCCGGGCGTGATAGCGAAACGGGGAGATTCCTCAGGATCGGTTGCGTGCCGTGCGGCGCGCGCCGGTTCGCACTCCCCGTTCACCCGGACGGGGCTTTCGCGCGCGAGGGTAGGGTGGCAGGCCGGGCCACCCCGCTAGGCGGCTCCGCAGGACGCAGCCGGCCGGACGAGACAGAGGCGAGAAGTGACCGCGCAGAGCCCCGTCCGCTGGACGGACCCGCAGCAGCAGGAGTTGGAGGAGCGGGTCGCCGCCGCCGAACTCGCCTGGCTCAGCATGGACGTCGACGTGCAGACGCTGCGGGTCGAGATCGACAACTTCGCGCTGATCCACCATCAGCTGCTGGGCCCGCTCTACGCCCGGCTGGACGAGCTGGAGGCGCTGGTCGCCGAGGCGGTCGCGGCCAGGACCGGGCACCCCGAGGACCTCCGCCGGGCCGCCGAGGCCCGCCGGCAGGTCGACGAACTGCCCGACCTCGACGCGCTGTTCGACTCCGTCCGGGAGCAGGAGGCGGCCCCGCCGCCGCCCGCCGCGCCGGCCCGGGTGCGCCCCGGGCGGGACGCCCAGCGGATCTACCGCGAGCTGGTCCGCCGGGCCCACCCCGACCTCAGCACCGACCCGGCCGAGCAGCAGCGCCGGGCCGCGTTCCTGGCCCGGGTGAACGAGGCCTACGCGGTCGGCGACGCCGCCGCGCTGGAGGGCCTGTCCGCCGAGTGGTCCACCGCGCCCGAGGCCGCGCCCGGCGCCGACTCCCCCGACCGGCTGGAGTGGCTGCGCCGCCGGCTGGAGTGGCTGACCGGCAAGATCACCGAGACCGCCACCGAGCAGGTCCGGCTGGAACAGACCCCGATGGGTCAGCTGCTCGCGCTGGCCCCGCAGGACCCGGACCGGCTGCTGGAGCAGCTCGCCGAGGAACTGCTCGCCAAGGCCGCCGCCCAGCAGGCCGAGCTGGAGCGGCTGCTCGGCGCCCCGGCCGCGGCGGGCGACGGCCACCGGCAGCCGGTGGGCGACAATGGCACCGACCCGACCCAGCCCCAGGAGAGCCACACGATGTTCGCGCAGATCCCCTCCACCACCGCCGCCGCCGTGCCCGCCGACGCAGCCCTGCTGGACGTGCGCGAGCAGGACGAGTGGGACGCCGGCCACGTGGACGGCGCGCTGCACATCCCGCTCGGCGAGGTCATCGCCCGGATCGGCGAACTGCCGGACGGGAAGCTGTACGTGCTCTGCCGGGTCGGCGGCCGCTCCGCGCAGGTCGTCCAGTACCTGGTGCAGCAGGGCCGGGACGCGGTGAACGTGGACGGCGGCATGTACGCCTGGGAGGGCGCGGGCCGTCCGATGGTGAGCAGCACCGACCAGGACGCCTTCGTCCTGTAGGTCTGCAGGCCTGCGGCTTCGTAGCCCCGTGGCCCCGTCCGGCACCGTCGTGTTCGCCCGGTAGGGCAGGATGGGCGCGCGACCGCGCCGGGACGGGACCCGGGCGGCGCGCCGACCGGGCCGGGGAGGCCATGACGGAGACGACGGACCGCCCGGCCGCCGGACGGGTCTGGTCGACGCCCGCGCAGCTCGTGCTCGGCCTGACCGCGGCGGTGCTGGTGGTCGGCACCGGGCTCTTCCTCGCGGCGGTGTTCCTGCACGTCGCGCCGGCCAACTCGCTGTCCCGGCAGTACCGGGACGAGGTCGACGGCCTGGTGTACCCGGAGTTCGAGCAGAACTGGCGGCTGTTCGCGCCGAATCCGCTGCAGCAGAACGTCAGCCTGGACGCCCGGGTGCGCACGGCCGCCGCCGACGGCACCACCCGCACCCGCGACTGGACCGGGCTGACCGCGCAGGACCTCGCCGCGATCCGGCACAACCCCGCCCCCAGCCACGTCGACCAGAACGTGCTGCGCCGGGCCTGGGACTTCTACGACGGCTCGCACAACCCGCAGGACGAGGCGCTGACCAACACCCGCGGCAGGCTCGCCGAGCAGTACCTCAAGCGGATCGCGCTGCAACGGATCGGCCGGGAGGTGGACGGCGAGCGGATCCTGGAGATCGAGTTCCGGGCCACCGCGGTGACCGTCCCGCCGCCGTCCTGGAGCGGCGAGGCCGCGCCACCGGCGCCGAAGGTGCGGGAGCTGCCCTGGTGGCCGGTGGACGACGAGGACTACCGGGAGCTCGGGTGAGCGAGGTGTCGCCGGAGGTGTCGCCCGAACTCTCGCCCGAGTTCTCGCCTGAGGCGCCGGCCGAGCAGCGGTGGTCGGAGGGCATCCCGCGCCAGGCCGGGCAACCGCCCGCCGTCGGCTCGGCCCCCGGGCCCCGGCCAGACCCGGCGCCGCGCGGGCCCGGCCCGGCCGACCTGGCCGCCCGGGCGATGGCCGCCTTCACCGGGCGGGCGCTGGGCCGCCACCAGGCCGCCGTGGTGCGGATCGGCTTCGGGCTGGTCTGGCTCGCCTACCTGCTGCGCGAGTGGCCCAACCGGCGGGTGCTGTACGGGGACCGGTCGCCCTGGTCGATGGACCTGGCCGAGCGGCTGCTGACCGACAACGGGGCGTTCACCGTGCTGCCGTGGTTCGGCGGGCGGCCCTGGTCCGAGCTGGTCTACCACCTGGCGGTGCTGGCCGCCGTCGCGGTGGTGCTGGGCTGGCGGACCAGGGCGAGTGCGGTGCTGTTCCTGGTCACCGTGCTGTCGCTGCAGAACCGCAACGTCTTCCTCGGCGACGGCGGCGACAACGTCGTCCACCTGATGGCGGTCTACCTGGTCTTCACCCGCTGCGCCGAGGTGTGGTCGCTGGACGCCCGGCGGGCCCGGCCGGGGCGGGCCGGGGTGGTGCTCTGGGTGCTGCTCGGCGCCGTCCTGGCGGCCTGCCAGGTCGGCGGCTTCTCCGGCGAGAGCCTCACCTGGACGGTCCGGACCTTCCCGTACGTCGGCTGGGCGCCGTTGTTCTGGGGGCTCTGGGCGGTGGCCGGGCTCTGGTGGACGCTCGGGCGGCTGCGGCCGGACGGCGAACCGCGCGCGGTGCTCGACGCGCTGGCGAACATGGTGCACAACTGCGCGATGCTGGTGATCGCCGTCGAGGTGGTGCTGATCTACGCGACGGCCGGCTGGTACAAGGTGCAGGGCTCGCGCTGGCAGGACGGCACCGCGCTGTACTACCCGCTGCACCTGGACTACTTCACGCCCTGGCCGTGGCTGTCCGGGCTGGTCGGCTCGGCGCTGCTGCCGGTCTTCCTGATCTCGTACGGCACGGTGGTCGTGCAGGTCGCGTTCCCGTTCACGCTGCTCAACCGGCGGGTCAAGAACGTGCTGCTGGCCGTGCTGCTGGCCGAGCACCTGGGGATCGCGCTGCTGCTCGGGCTGCCGGTGTTCTCGCTCGCGATGATCGCGGCGGACGCGGTGTTCCTGCCGACCGGCGCGCTGCTCTGGGCGGCGGCGCGGCTGCGGCGGATCCGGCGGTCACGAGCGCCGGTCACCGAGGGCGTGCCCTAGGCTGACCCGTATGTCCTGGTTCGCCGCCCTTCGCGACACCGCGCGGACCGGACTCACCCTCGACCGGGCGCTCACCGACCCCAAGCGGGCCCTGCGCGGGGCCGTCGCGGTGGCGTTGGTGCTCTTCCCCACCCTCGCGCTCGGCGGGGTCGCGCTCGCCACCTCGGCCGCGATGGGCGCCTTCATCGCCGGCACGGCCACCTTCCAGCGCAGCTTCCGGCCCCGGGCCAGCCTCGCCGTCGCGGCCGGGGCCGGGCTCGGGGTCAGCACCTTCCTCGGCTACCTGGCGGCCGGGGTGCCCGGGTTGTTCCCGGTGCTGCTCGCGGTGTGGGCCTTCGGCGCCGGGCTCGCCTGGGCGATCGGGCCGACCGCCGGGGTGGTCGCGACCAACACCGTCTCGGTGATGCTGATCGTCGTCCAGCTCCCGGTCAGCGCGACCGCCGCGCTCGGACACGGTCTGGTCGCCGCCCTCGGCGGGGTCGTCCAAGCCGTCGTCATCACCCTGTGGCCGATCGGGAGCTGGAGTGCCCAGCGGGACGCCCTCGCCGACACCTACGCGGAACTCGCGGACTACGCGCGCAGGTTGAGGCAGGACCCGACCGCGCACGTCGACCCGGCGCCGTTCATGACGGCCCGGCACGCCGCCGCCCTGACCCCCTGGCAGGACCGCCACCGGCCGGCCGAACTGCGCGGCCTGCGCGGCCTCGCCGAGCGGATCCGGCCCACCCTGGCCGCGCTCGCCGACCCCAAGGTGGGCGCCCCGGAGGAGGGGCCCGAACGCGACCGGGCCCGTGAGGTGCTGGCGGCCGCCGCCGAGGTCATGGACGCCCTGGCCCGGGCCGTCCGCACCGGCGACCCCGTCCGGCTGCCCCGCTCGGCGCCCACGCTCACCCTGGTCCCGCCGGACGAGGGGCCGCGGCTGCAGGGGGCGGCCCGGCGGTCGGCCCGCCGGCTGGGCGGGCTGCTGCGCAAGGCCGCGGACACGCTGGAGCGGGGCGACGCGGACACCATCACCACGCCCGTGATCGGCGCGGGCGGGGCGCTGCACAAGCCGTCGATCCTCCGGATGCTGCCGGTCGCGCTGCGGACGGTGCGCCGGCAGCTGCGGCCGCGCTCGGCGATCTTCCAGCACGCCGTCCGGCTCGCCGGGGTGGTCACCGTCGCCTACCTGCTGGCCCGGCTGGTCGGCTTCCACCACGGCTACTGGGCGCCGATGACCGCCGCGATGGTGATGCGGCCGGACTTCGCCCAGACCTACAGCCGGGGTGTCGCCCGGCTGGCCGGGACGGTCGTCGGGGTCGCCGTCTCGACGCTGGTGGTGCAGCTCACCCACCCCGGGGAGTGGGTGCTGGCCGCGCTGGCCGTGCTGTGCATCGGCGGGTCGTACCTCGCGTTCCGGACCGGGTACGCGCTGACGACGGTCGGGATCTCGACGTACGTGGTGTTCCTGCTCGGGCTCCAGGCCGGGAACCCGCTCACGACGGCCTTCGAACGGGTCGGGCTCACCCTGCTCGGCGGGTCGGTGGCGCTGGTGACGTACGCGCTCTTCCCGACCTGGCAGACCGCCCGGCTCGGGGAGCGGCTGGCCGAGTGGCTCGCCGCCGCCGGGCGGTACGCGGCCGCGGTGATCGCCTGCTACGAGGACCCGGCCGCGCCGCGCGGGCGGGCGGTGCGGGCCGCGCTGCTGGACTCGCGGGAGGCCCGCTCGGAACTGCTCCAGGCCATGCAGCGCGCCGACGCCGAACCGGGTCGGCACGCCTCCGGGCTGCCCGGGGTGTCCCGGCGCCAGGTCGACCGGGCCCGGGCGGCGGTCGGGCACCTGGGGCGGGTCGCCGTCCTGCTGGAGGCGCACCTGCCGGCCGCCGACGCCGACCCGGTGCCGGGGACGGCGGAGTACGCGGAGGAGCTGCGGCTGGCCACCGCGCTCGCGGGGGCGGCGCTGCTCACCGGGCAGCCGGTGGAGTTCGGCGCCGTGCGGGAGGCGCAGGCGCGGCTGGAGGAACGGCTGGCGCAGGCGCCGGCGGGGGTGCAGCGGGACGTGGTGCGGGCGGGGACGCGGCTGCTGGGGCAGGCGCTGAAGGACCTGGAGCGGGCGCTGCGGGGGCGGGAGGACGTGCGGGGGCCGCAGTAGGCGCCGTTCGCCCCTCCTGGAAGGGCGAACGGCGGGGGCGAACGGAGGGGGGCGAACGGCGCCGGGGCGTCAGGCGGCGCGGGCGGCGGCCTCCAGCCAGTTGGCGAACTCGCAGGCGAAGTGCCACTGGTGGCCGGTGCCGAGGAGGGCGGGGGCGGCCTCGGGGAACTGGACGGTGAGGCGGATCCGCAGGCCGTCCGGGGTGTCGGCGAACTCGTGCATCACCCGCAGCACCTCGGTGCCGTCGGCGAGGGTGCCGGTGCCGCCGATGCGGACCGGGAAGGCCTGGTGGCCGGGCCCGGCGATCGGGACGTCGTCGTGGAAGCGCAGGAAGAAGCGGGCCGGGCCGGTGCCGAGGGTCTCGATGATCTCGACCCGTTCGCCGGTGGAGTCGGCCAGGTAGTGCTCGGGGTTGGCGGCGAGCAGGGCGTCCCGGTCGGGGGCGTGCAGGCGGCCCTGCCACCAGGTGAGGAAGCGGGCGGCGTCGATGCCGGTGGCGGTGAGCTCGGTGACGGCGGTGCTCCACCGGCCGCCGGAGGCGTGGGCCCAGGCGGCCAGGGCGGTGTCGGCGGCGGTGGTGTCGGGGGTGAGCAGTTCGCGCGTCCGGTCGTCGCCGAGGCGCTGCTTGAGCAGGCGCAGGGCGGTGCGGGCGCGGTCGAGCTCCCAGGCGAGGACGGCCTCGCGCGGGTGGCTGGTGCCGTCGATGTCGGTGTGGACGGTGAGCGCGGTGGTGGTCACGGCGTCACTCCTCGGCTCCTCAACGATGCGGAGAGATTTTCTCCGCTTCACTGGACGCTAGCATAGGGGGAGAGAATTTCTCCGGTTAGGGAGTTGCCGATGAGGGCCGACGCGGAACGCAGCCGGCGCAGGATCTTGGACGCCGCCTGCGAGGTGTTCCTGGAACGGGGCCCGGACGCCCCGCTGGACGCCGTGGTCCGGCGGGCCGGGGTCGGCCCGGCCACCCTCTACCGGCGCTTCCCCGACCGGGAGGCCCTGGTCCGCGCCCTGGTCACCGACCTGCTGGCCCGGCTCGCCGAGGCCGCCGCACAGGCCCGCCGCGACGAGACCGACCCGTACCGGGCGCTGCGCCGCTTCGTGCACGCCGCCGCCGACCTGCGGATGGGCGCGGCGATCGTGGTGCTGCTGGAGCGGCTGGTGGTGGACGAGGACCTGGTCGCCGTCCGCCGCGACGCCGTCACCGCCGTCGAGGCACTGCTGCGCGCCGCCCAGGACGCCGGGCGGCTGCGGGCCGACGTGGGGATGGGCGACCTGGTGCTGCTCTGCGTCCGGGTGTCCCGCCCGCTGCCGGGCGCGCTGGCCGCGCTCGACGCGGACGGCTCGCTGGTCCACCGGCACCTCGACCTCGCGCTCGCCGGGCTGGCCGCCGATCCGGACGGCCCGACCGGCCGGCCGCTCGGCTTCGACGAGGTGATCGCCGCCGCCGGCCGCCCCGGCGAGCCCGACCCGGGCGGGATCGTCCCGGGCGGGGTGGCCCCGGATCAGACGGTCCTGGATCAGGTGGCCCTGGATCGGACGGCCTCGGACGAGGTGGCAGAGTGAACGCCATGAACGCCATGAACGCCATGGACGACGAGGTGCTGCGGGCGTGGCGGGCGGCGGAGCGGGAGCCGGGGGCCGTCCTGCTGGACGGGTTCCACCCGCTGAAGCACGCGCTGCGCTTCGGCGGGGACGTCCGGCGGGTGCTGACCGCCGACCGGGCGGCGCTGCTGGCCCTGGCCGGGGAACTGGCGCCGGACGTCGCCCCGGCACTGGACGCGCTGGCGGTGGAGTTGCCCGAGGACCGGCTGCGGACGCTGGCACCCCGGCTGCACCCGACCGGGGTGGTCGCCCTGGCCGCGCGGCCGTCCGTCGGGGCGAACCTGGCGGCCCTGGCCCGGCGCCCGCGCCCGGCCCCGGTGGTGCTGCTGGAGAACCCGCGCAACCTGGGCAACGTCGGGGCGGTGATCCGGCTGGCGGCCGGCTTCGGCGCCACCGGCGTGGTGACCACCGGCGATCTGGACCCCTGGCACCCGACCGTGCTGCGCGGCAGCGCGGGCCTGCACTTCGCCACCGCGGTGGAGCGGCTGGCCCTGCCGGAGCTGCCCGCCGGGCCGCTGTACGTGCTGGACCCGGAGGGCGCGGACATCCGGACGCTGCCGTTCCCGGACGACGCGCTGCTCGCCTTCGGCACCGAGCGGCACGGCGTCTCGGCGGAGCTCAAGGCGCGGGCGGACCACCTGGTCTCGGTGCCGATGCAGCCGGGGGTGTCCAGCTTCAACCTGGCCACCAGTGTGGCGATGGGCCTCTTCCACTGGATGTCGTCGAAGCCGCGGGGGTGAGGCGTGGCGCCCGCCGGGCGGGCACCACGCCGTTCACGGGCTAGGCGAAGAGCCGGCGCCAGGTGTCCGGGCCGGGGTAGCCGTCGGCCTCGGCGCCGCGCCAGCCCTGGGCCTGCTGGAAGGCCTGGACGGCCCGCCGGTCGCTCTCGCTCCAGCGCGGGCCGGGGCCGACGCCGTACGAGCCGCCGAAGCCCTTGCGGACCAGCTGCTCGCCCAGCAGGCGTACCTGGTCGTTGTTCTGACCCGGCCCGAAGTACTGCCGGCCGGGGAAGGCGGGCGCCCCGGTGCCGGGCCCGACCGGCGGCGGTGGCAGCGGGGTGGTGCCGGCGCCGATGGCGCGGCCCTTGCCGTTGACCAGGTAGTCCCAGGTGTCCTTGCCGGGGATGCCGTCGGCCTCGGCGCCGCGCCAGCCCTGGGCCTCCTGGAAGGCCTGGGTGGCCCGCCGGTCGGCCTCGCCCCAGCGCGGGTCGGGCCCCTCGGAGTAGAACCGGGCGCCGCCGCGCTGCACCAGCAGCCGGCCGAGCTCGGTGACGTACGCGTTGTTCGCGCCGGGGCCGAACTTGTCCGCGCCCGGGAAGGCGGTGGCCGGGGCGCCGTCGTTGCTGCCGCCGGACAGGCCGGTGTAGCGGTACGGGACGTAGGCGCCGGAGTTGTTCCAGTAGGCGTACGGGGTGTCGCGCTTCTTGGTGCCGGGGGAGGTCTGCTCGTAGGCGAGGTAGCGGGTGAGGGAGGAGTCCGTCCAGCCGCCGAAGATCGTCACGTGCGACCCGGACTGCGGGCTGGCCGGGTTGTTGTAGATCAGCACGTCGCCGGGCTGGAGGTCGGCCTTGCCGATCCGCTCGGCGAAGTTCGGCAGGGTCCAGGTGGTCTGGCTGCTGCCGAGGCCCCAGGCCATCGAGACGAAGCCGGAGCAGTCCTGGCGGTAGCCGTCCGACCAGTAGCTGCCCATGCCGTACGGCACCTGTTGGTCGACCCAGCCCTGGGCGCGCTGGATGATCTGCGCCCGGGTGGGCGGCTGGGCGGCGGCGCGCGGGGCGGCGAAGGCGCGGGCGCCGGGCGCTTGGCCGTAGAGGCCGCTGACCTCGCCCTGCGGGGTCTGCGGGGGCTGGGCGGTGCTGCTGCCGCCCGGGGTGGGGCCGGGGGTGGGGGCGGCGGTGGCGTGTCCGGCGGCGGCCGTCCCGCCGCCCACCGCGGTGCCGACGGCGGCCATCAGCACGGCGGCCCGGCGGCGGATGCTGCGGGCCGCGGCGTGCCCGCCCTCGTGGACCGGTGCGGCGTGCCGCCGGGCGCGGCGGCGGGCGCTGCAGCCCCCGCATATGCAGTCCTCGTCCGGTTCGACCTCGTCGAACTCCAGCAGCGGGGACAGGTGGTCGGTACGGGTCATGCTCCGCCTCTTTCCTGCGGTCTTCCTGGTCGACGCCTGACGGCGTGACAGGACTGGCCTTCCCGGGCCGGCCCCGCGTGTTATCGGGACCAAAGTCCCAAAGCGGGCGGAAGGTGGCACGGCGGATTGCGCCGGACGGGTGACAACCGTTCGGCGGCCCGGGCGTGGCGGGGGCGAGGAGGAGACGGTAGTGCCGGCGCGGGGCCTGGCGGCCGGTCAGGCGTGGCGGGGGTGCACGGGCCGGTTCGAGGACGGCGGGGGCGGCTGGACGTCAGGGATGACTGGATGCCGGGGGGCGGCTACTGCCACTCCCAGCGGATGCCGATGTGCCCGGGCTGCTGGTCCGGGGCGAGCACGTGGGCACTCGCGGAGGCGCCGATCCAGAGCTGCTCGCGGCGGTGGTCGACGTCCGCGCCCGGCTCGCGGTCGTAGCGCTCGCAGTGTGCGGGGACGGCCGCCGGGTCGAAGTGCACCTGGAGCACGTACTCGCGCACCGGGGTGGCGAAGCGGCGGCTGTACTCCAGCGTCGGGCCGCCCGGCGGGATCTCCACCTCGTACTCGAAGACCGTGCTGTCGCCGAGCGCCAGCGGGCGGTCCAGCATCAGCTCGCCGACGGTCAGGCCGGTCTCCGGGCGGCGCCGGACCCGGCCCAGTCGGCCGTGCCGCACCGAGGTGATCTCCGGGCAGCCGGTCGCCTCCTCGTCGGCCTTGTGCACGACCAGGCAGCGGCCCACGCCGCCGACGGTGGCGCGCACCACCTGGCGCATCCGCAGCAGGTTGCCGCGCCGCTCGGCGTCCACGTAGTACGAGTCGTGGATGCTCAGCCGCTCCAGTTCGCCCTGCGGCGGGGCGTCCAGCTCGGCGAAGATGTCCGCGATCTGCCGTTCGCCCGGCCAGACGTCCTCCAGGCCGAGGTGGCAGGTGTTCGCGACGGCGGCCCAGCGGCCGCGCGGGCGGGGCGGGCCGAGCAGCGAGGTGAGCGCGCTGTGCGGCAGTCCGAGCAGTTCCTCCAGCAGGTGGACGGCCCTCAGCGAGCTGGCCCGTTCGGGCTGGCTGCGCCCGCGCCGCCAGTAACTCAGCGTCGTGACGCTGACTCTGACGCCACGTTGGGTGAGGGCGGCTCTGATCCTGTCCAGGCTGAGGCCGCTGGCCTCGATGGCCAGGTGCAGGGTGTCCGCGAAGCCGCCCGGGGCGGTGGCCCGCCCGGCGTGCGCGGGTGCCGGAGGCGGTGCGGGTACGGACGGGCCGGGGCGCTCCGGGCGCAGTCCGACCAGCCGGAGTCGCGCGGAGTCCTGAGGCTGCTGTGCGGCCATGCGGTGACCCTCCCCGCCAGGTGAGTTCGGAGGGGCCTGGCCGGCGCCGAGGCTCGCCGCCGACGGCTTCACCGAGCTTTGGGGAACCCTATGCACGGTCGAGAGGCTACGTCATCAGTCGTGCGTATGACAGGGGTCACGGCAGGTGAACCGAAGGGTTAGTGATCTTGAAACAGTTCGGAAACACACGCCCGCGCCGCCCGCCGCGCCGGGCGGACGCACACCGCCGGGGCGGGCCCTGTCGGCGCCGCCCCGGCGGGGGTCAGGTGGTGCTACCCGCTGGTGGTCAGTTGACGTTCAGCGCGACGTCGTCGATCACGAAGCTGGTCTGGTTGGAGCCGTCCTCGGTGCCGGTGAACTTGATGGTCACGCTCTTGCCGGCGAAGGAGGAGAGGTCCAGGGTGCGCTTCACGTAGCCGGCGGCGGCGTTGACGTTGGAGTACGTCGCCAGCGTGGTGCCGTTGGCCTGGACGGTCAGCTTGTCGTACGCGGTGGTGCCGGTCTCCGCGGTGTCGATGTGCAGCCAGAAGGTGAGGCTGGCGGACTTGCAGCCGGCCGGCACCGAGACGGTCTGCGACAGGGTGTCGGTGTGGGCGCTGCCGTAGCCGTCCAGCCAGGCCTTCCAGCTGCCCGAGTGGGCCGCCTGCGAGGAGCTGTTGTCGACCACGCCGCTGGAGGTGGTCCACGGGGCGGCGGTGCCGGTCTCGAAGCCGCCGTTGCCGACCAGCTGGGCCGCGGTGCAGCCGCCGGGCGGGGTGGTGGAGCCGCCGCCGAGCAGGGCGGTGGTCAGGCCGTCGGCGATCGGGGTGCCCCAGCCGGTGACCTGGTCGTAGCCCGTCCCGGCCGGGAAGTCCTGGTTGGAGCCGCTGGTCACGTCGTGGAAGGCACCCGAGTAGTTGCTGCTGTTCGCGACCGCGTACAGCTTCGGGCTCGCCTCGCCCAGCACCGGCTGGCCGGCCGCCTTGGCCTTCTGGTTGAACTGGGCCGCGTAGCCGGCCCACAGCGGCGCCGCCGCACTGGTGCCGCCGTAGACCTGCCAGGAGCCGGCCGTGTAGATCGCGAAGCCGCTCGCCGGGTCGGCGTTGGAGGAGACGTCCGGGACGGTGCGCATGGTGCCGCTGCCGGTCTGCCAGGTCGGCTTGCCGAACACGGTGGAGACGCCGCCGCCGGCGCCGCTCCAGGCGCTCTCCGAGGAGTACGAGGTGCCGGACACCTGGAGGTTGGTGCCGCCGACGCCGGTCTGGTGCGGGCTGGACGCCGGGAAGTCGACCGCCTTGACCGACGAGCCGCTGGTGGAGCGGGTGCAGTCGCGGGAGCCGTCGTCACCGGAGGCGGAGAAGATCGAGATGCCCTGGGCGGCGGCCTGCTTGAAGGCGTTGTCCACGGCCGTCATCGAGGCGGCGGTGGTGTCCGGCTCGCAGGAGCCCCACGAGATCGAGATGACCGAGACCTGGTTGTCGGCCACGATCTTGTTGGCCATGTCGATCTCGCCCTGGTCGCTGTTGGGCGCCTCGTAGACCAGCTGGGTCGCCTTCGGCGCCGCGCCGCGGACGATCTCGCTGTCCAGCTCGACCTCGCCCTGGCCCTGGCCGGGGGCGGAGTCGTAGTTGGCGCCGTCCACCGAGACCGTGGAGACGGCCGGGCCGGACAGGCCGTACTGCGAGTCGTAGGTGGTCAGGTTGGAGGACGAGTAGCCGTCGAACTCCCAGAGGGCGACCGTCGTGCCGGTGCCGTCGGCGCCGGTCTTGTTCAGGTTGTAGGCGCCGTCGTACTGCGACGGGCCGAAGCCGCTCGGGGTCGAGGAGGCCGTGTGCGGGGTGACCGAGTTCGGCTTGGCCAGGCGGTTCTTGCGGACCGCGTGGTTGTCCAGGCCGCTCACGCCCTGGACCACGTCGGCCAGGTCGGCCGGGACGGAGGCGGCGGCGTCGTTGGCGAAGAAGGCGCGCTGCAGCTGCGGGTCGACGTAGGAGCTCTCGTGGGTGCCGAAGGCCTGCGAGATCTGCGCGTTGGTGCCGTGGGCGCTGACCACCTGGCGGTTGGCGCTCACCTCGGTGACGGTCAGGCCCTGGGCGGCCAGGTAGGTCTTGACCTGGTCGACGGCGGCCTGGGTCGGCCCGAACCGGGCGGTGAACTGCTCCGGCGTCAGGTACTTGCCGAACTCGGGGGTGCCGGGGGTGGCGACCGCGGTGAGGAAGTGGTCCAGGGCGGCGGTGTCACGCAGCTTCAGGCTGACGGCCACCGAGATCTGCTGCTCGGCCGGGACGTCGCCCTTCTTCTCCGAGTGGGCCACCGCCGGGTTGACGGTGTTCGGGAGCGCGACACGGGGAGCGGGGGCGGCCTGCGCGGTGGAGACACCGAGCGAGACGGCGGTCAGCGGCAGTACGGCTATCGCCGCGGCGAGGGCAAGGGAGCGGGGGCGCAACGGATCCTCCTCTGGCCGGCTGTGGGGGCCGGCAAGGGGCCAGAGCGTTCCGGAGTCGAAAACGCTGGCTAGAACATGACAGAACCAGTGCGCAAAGTGGCTCATGGTCAAGCAATTCGTTGCTAAAAAACAGTCAACTGTGGACACCCGGAATGCGGGGATTCCATACAGTGAATGGCCCGGATTCCGGAACCGGTCCCTACCGGTGGGGGGGCGGAAGGGACGGACGTGGAATCGGGTGGGGCCGGGCGGGAAGCACGGCCGGCGTGGGCCGAATGACGACGCGCGGAAATCGGGCGCGGGCGGCGCGGAACTATGTGAAAGGCACGGCCCGGAAGCTGCTCTGACGTCGGGCCGGGCGGGACCGACGGAGGGGGCCGGGAGGGTCTGACGGAGGGCCTGGAAGCCCTGACGGCAGGCCGGGGCGGGGGGGGGGGGGGGGGCCCCCCCCCCCCCCCGGGGGGGGGGGGGGGGGGGGGGGGGGGGGGGGGGGGGTGGGTGGGCGCGCGGGGCGGGGGGGGAGGGGGCCCCCCCG